>DATAGR010000440.1:0-9407 GCA_036263575.1 Aquihabitans sp.
CGATCTCCCCGAGGCCCGGGAGGCGGAGCTCCGGGCCGCGGCGGCCCTGCTCGGGGTGCGGCGCGTCGAGCTCCTGCGCTGGGCCGACTCGGGCATGGGGGAGGACCCTCCCCCGGGCGCGCTGGTCTCGACGCCGGTGGAGGAGGTGGCCGAGGCCGTCGGTGCCCTCCTCGACGAGCTGCGGCCGGACGTGGTGGTCACGCTCGATGCCAGCGACGGCCACCGGGATCACGTCCACGTCCGTGATGCGACGCTGGCCGCGGTGGAGCGCATGCCCCGGCCGCCGCGGACGTACCTGCAGTGCCTGCCCCGGTCGTTGATGGGGCGGTGGGCGGAGGAGGTCAGGCGGCGAGACCCGTCGAGCGCCTACCTCGAGCTCGGCGAGCTCGGGACCCCGGACGAGCTCATCACCACCGTCATCGACGTCGGCGACCACCTCGACCGGCGACGCGCGGCGATCGCCCTCCACGCCTCGCAGGTGCCGCCGTTCGCCGTCATGCCGCCGCCGCTGGCCGATGCCTTCCTCGGCACCGACCACCTCCGCCGCGTCGTCCCCCCGTGGACGGGAGGCGAGCGAGAGGATCGCCTCTTCCCGTCGGAGGGGCCGTGATGCGTCCGGCCACGGAGACGGCGTTGCCGGCACGGTGCTACGAGGTCGTCGGACGCGCTGCGGCGCCTCCCAGCTGAGGGCGCAGCTGCTGTGCCCGCTCGCTGAGCCGTCCGTACTCCCGTCGGCTGAAGTGACGGGCGAACAGGGGCACGAGATCGTCGTCCTCGAAGGCCAGGTGGCGGCGCAGGACCTGGTCGAGCCGGTCGAGGCGGGTGGCTGCCGGGGCGACGTGTCGTCGGTCTGCGCCGGCGGCAAGGGCGCCGACGGGTGTGCTCGACCTCGAGGCGGGGACCTACGAGGTGGTCTGCTTCATCCCTGCCGCGGAGGACGGCCAGCCGCACTTCGCCCACGGCATGCACCGGACGCTCGAGGTGGTCTGAAGGCCGACCTGCGGTCAGGAGGTCGGTTCGAGCACGAAGACCGGGATGCTCCGGTCGGTCCGGGCCTGGTAGGCGTCGTAGTCGGGCCAGACCTGGGTGGCTCGGGCCCACCACGCCGCCTTCTCGTCGCCGTCGACCTCGCGGACCGTGACGTCCCGCACCTCGGCGCCGTCCTGGAGCCGCGCGAGCGGCGTCGCCCGCACGTTGTGCACCCACTGCGGGTGCTGCGGCGCCCCGCCCATCGATCCCACCACGGCGTAGGCGCCGGCATCGTCGACCACCCGGACCAGCGGCGTCTTGCGCACCTTCCCGGTCTTGGTGCCGAGCGTCCAGAGGACGATCCACTGGTCGCCGACCAGCTCGCTCGGCTCGGTGCCGCCGCTGCGCTCGTAGCGGGCGACCTCCTCGGCGATCGGGCCCCAGGGGCTGGGCTCGTACTCGGCGTCGAACACGGACATGGCCGGATCCTACGACGGCATCATCGGATCAGGACCTGAGGGCAGGCGGGTGATCTCGACCTTGCGGATCGGTTCGTTGACGCCCGGTTAGTCATGTGACTAACTGGGCGACATGGCCCACGATCCCGTCGTTGCAGCAGCGGTCCGCCAAGCTCCCCACCTCGAGCCGCGCTTCGTCCTCGACGACCGCGAGGCGCACGCCGACGCCAAGCTCGACGGCTACCGGCGGGGTGGCCGGCGCCCGAACGTGCTGATCGTGCTGTTCGACGACGTGGGCTGGGGGGACTTCGGCTGCTACGGCGGCGGCAAGGCGGTGGGGGCCGCGACCCCCAACATCGACCGCCTGGCCCGGCGAGGGCTGCTGTTGACCTCGTGCTACAGCGAGCCGACGTGCACCCCCTCCAGGGCCTCGCTCATGACCGGGCGCCTCCCCATGCGCCACGGCCTCCTGCGACCCCCGATGTACGACCAGCCCGGCGGGCTCGACGGCGAGCTGACCGTCGCCCAGCTGCTGTCCGATGCCGGCTACGTCACCCAGGCCGTCGGCAAGTGGCACATGGGCGAGAACCCCGCGTCCCAGCCGCAGAACGTCGGCTTCGACGACTTCTACGGCTTCCTGTCCGTGTCCGACATGTACTCGGAGTGGCGCGACCCGTACTTCTTCCCGGAGGTGGTCTACAGCGAGGAGCGGACGAAGTGGATCGAGAACATGCACTTCAACAAGTGCTTCGTCCACGCCGAGCGGGGAGGCGAGGCGGAACCGGTCGAGGAGGTGACGATCCCCGTCCTCTCGCTCCTTGATGCGAAGTGGGCCGACTACAGCCTCGACTTCATCGACCGCATGGCCGCTCGCCCCGAACCTGACGCCGACCCCTGGTTCCTCTACCACTGCACTCGCGGGGCCCACTTCGACAACTACCCCCACCCGGACTTCTTGGGGAGATCGCCGGCCAAGCACCCGTACAAGGACACCATCATCGAGCTCGACGACATCGTCGGTCGGCTCGTCGCCCGGCTGGAGGCGACCGGGCAGCTCGACGACACGCTGATCTTCCTCTCCTCCGACAACGGACCCGAGATGGAGACGTGGCCGGACGCTGCCTACTCGCCGTTCCGCTGCTCGAAGGGGTCGACGTGGGAGGGCGGCCAGCGGGTGCCCGGCATCGTCGCCTGGCCCGGGATGATCGAGGCCGACGAGGTGAGCGACGGCATCTTCTCGCTCATGGACCTGTTCCCCACCCTGCTGCGCCTCGCCGGCGCGGCAGACCGGATCCCGAGCGATCGCTACATCGACGGCGTCGACCAGACGTCGTTCCTCCTCGGGCAGGACGCACCCTCGAACCGCAAGTACCTCTACTACTGGTTGACGAACGTCTTCTCGGGCCTGCGCATGGGGGAGTGGAAGTTCATGGTCGCCTCCACCAGCGACGACGACCGCGACGTCGTCAACCTCGGCGGCGGGCTGTCCGGGGTGACCCAGAAGTACTCGCAGGGACGCCTGTTCAACCTGTACCTCGATCCGAAGGAGACGCACAGCTACCTCATCCGGAAGCTGGCCTACGTCGACGAGCTCACCAGCGGCGTCGCCCACCACCTGGCCTCCTTCGGCGGCGCCCACGCGCCGAAGTACCACCAGATCGCGGCGATGAGCTGATGACGAAGGACGAGGGGGCGGGATCGCTGGCGCGGGGCCGGGCGAGCGTGCCCCGTGGCGGGCCGGAGGTGCGCAGGGCGCTGATCGTCGCGGCCGCCGAGCTGTTCGCCCGACGCGGCCCGGGTGCCGTGACGGTGCGCGAGGTCGCTGCCGCCGCCGGGGTCAACCACGGCCTGGTGCACCACTACTTCGGTGGCAAGGACCTGCTCGTGGGCGCGGTCCTCGATCACCTGGCGGAGCAGGCCGCAGAGGAGGTGGCGACCCGAGTGGACCCGTCGGTGATCTACGCCGACGGCGGGCCGACGGCGATGCACGGCCGCATCGTGGCGCACCTGTTGGTGGGCGGGGCGGACCCTGCGCCGTTGCGACGCTCGTTCCCCGCCATGGACGCCCTCCGTGCACGCTTCCGCGACGGCGGGCTGCCACCGGACGAGGCGAGCGAGCGGTCGGCCCAGGTGGTGGCGATGATCATGGGTTGGCAGTTCTTCGAGCCGTTCCTGACCGAGGCCAACGGGCTCGAGCTCTCGGCCGAGTCCCGTCGCCGGATCCTGGATGACGCCGTGCGCCGCCTCGTCCTCGACGTCGGCACCGGGGCGCCCGCTGCAGCTGGCGGCGCATCGGCCGGGACGGTGCGGCCGTGAGCGGCGGGTGGGAGTCGGAGGATGCCGGCCCGGCCCGGACCCAGGTAGCCGAGGGGCCGGCACCGACGGGCGCGCTGCGGGTGGTGAGTCGCGATGCGCCCGGCGCCCACATGGTCATCATCGGTGCTGGAGGCGACGTCTTCGTCTACGGCACGAGCTTCGGCGAGGACCACACCGCATGGGTCGAGAAGATCGACCCGGAGACCCTCGAACGCATCGATCGGATCGACGGCCTCGCGGGCGGGCCGTGGTGGCCCGGCGGTCTGGCGCTCCATCCGAGCGGTGCGCTCCACGTCGTCCACGGCCGGTGGGCCCACCGCCTCACCACCGCCCTCGAGATCACGGCCTCCCGAGCGCTGCCCGAGGAACGGCCGTACAACTCCTTCGTCATCCTCCCCGACGGCCATCTGCTCACGAAGGACCTGGTCAGGGACGGATCGGTCTGCTCGTCGCTGGCCGTCCTCGAGCCGGACGACCTTCGGGTGGTCGACGAGGTCGAGGCACCCGAAGGCTCGATCGCTCGGTTGTCGGCCGACGGCGACGACGCCTACGTGATCGGTGACCACACCGCGTTCCGCTACCGGTGGGACGGGGCCCACCTCGTCCGGGACCCAGGCTGGTCGTTCCGCTACCGCACCGACCCCGACCAGTCCTACGGCTGGGACCCGGTCATCGCCGGAGGACAGGTCTGGTTCCTCGACAACGGCGACCACCGCTACGACGGCACGATGGTCGGCCGGGGCGTCGCTCCCGGGCCCGTGCACCTCGTGCGGGTGGCGGTCGACGACGCCGATGACCACGAGGTGGTCCCGGTCTGCGGCTCGGGCTTCGGCGCCGTGACGAACCCGCCGCTCTACGACGAGCGCACCGGCATCGTGGTCGCCTACGACTCCGCCAACGGCGTCATCGCGGCGTTCGACGGTGGTGGCCCGCTCACCCCGCGGTGGCAGCGGGCGCTCAACACGGCCGGTCACCTCATCGGCTTCCCCGACGACGGTTCGCTCATGGCGTACCACCACGAGGACGGCGGCGAGTCGGTCGTCTTCCTGGACATCGCCTCCGGCGAGGAGCGGTCCCGGGTCGCGACCGGCAGCCCGATGCAGAGCGTGGTCTTCCCGGCCGCCGGCGGCGGTGTCGCGTACTACGCCTCCTTCAGCACCATCGCTCGCATCTCGGGGTCCTAGCCGCCGCCTCATGATCGGTCCGGTTCGTCCGATCGTGGGGTAGGCGCCGGCAACCCCCACCGCCCCGGCGATGTCCGCCGCCTGCCACCGGTCGCCCTGGAGGACCATGTCGCCATCGACGCCGAACGCCGCCGCGGTGCCCGCCGGCCGTCCGCCAGCCGGTGCACGGCCGGGACGGCTGCGGCGGTTCCGTGCCACCCGTGCCTGGCGATCAGGTCGGTGGCCGCTCGCCGCGCTGGGGCTCCTGGGCCTCGCCGGCGTGGGCACGCTCGTGTACCTCTACGCGACCGTGTCGCTCCCGGACGAGCCGCCGCAGATCCAGTCGTCGATCGTGCTGGACGCGCAGGGCCGGGAGCTCGCCGTGCTGCAGAAGGACGAGCTGCGGGTGGAGGTCGAGCTTGACGACGTCGCCCCGGTCGTGGTGCAGGCGCTGATCGCCGCCGAGGACCGCAGCTTCCGCAGCCACGACGGCGTCGACCCCCGGGCGCTGGTCCGCGCCCTCCGCAACAACGCCGAGGGCGGGGCCACGCAGGGCGGGAGCACCATCACGCAGCAGCTCGTGAAGAACACGTACCTCACCAGCGAGCGCAGCTACTCGCGCAAGGTGAAGGAGGCGGTGCTGGCCATCAAGCTCGACCAGCGCACCGACAAGGACGAGATCCTGGAGCGCTACCTGAACACCGTGTACTTCGGCCGGGGCACCTACGGCATCCAGGCCGCCGCCGACACCTACTTCGACAAGCCGGCGAAGGACCTGGACGCCCCGCAGGCCGCCCTGTTGATCGGTCTCCTCCGGGCACCGGAGAACGCCGACCCGGAGACCGATCCGGACGTGGCCAAGGAGCGGCGGGACCAGGTGCTCGACGACCTGGTCGACGTCGGCGACCTGACCGCCGAGGAGGGTCGCCGCTTCAAGGCCGCCGAGCTGGGAGCGGTCCCGCGGCAGAGCTCGGTCACCCTGCGCGCCGGTGTCGGGGCCCACGTCGTCGAGTGGGTGCGCCAGGAGGCGATCGCCAAGTTCGGCGAGGAGGCGGTCTACGGCCAGGGCCTCACCATCCGGACCACGATCGACATCGACCAGCAGCGTGCAGCGGAGGAGGCCGTCGCCAGCGTGCTGACCGAACCGGGCGAGCCGCAGGCGGCGCTCGTGGCCATCGACGCGTTCGGCGCGGTCAAGGCCCACGTCGGAGGGCGCAACTTCGAGGAGCTGGAGGTCGACCTCGCTCGCGGCGAGGCCGGCGGCGGCTCCGGCCGCCAACCCGGCTCGGCGTTCAAGCCGGTGGTGCTGGCCACCGCGATCCAGGACCGCAAGGCGACGTTGGCCTCGACGTATCCCGCACCGGCGGAGATCACCCTCGACACCGGTGGCGAGCCGTGGACGGTCGGCAACTACGGCGGCTCGGGGTTCGGCGTGACCGACCTCACCGACGCCACGGCCAACTCGATCAACACCACCTACGCCCAGCTGATGCTCCAGGTCGGGCCCGACCGCGCGGTGACGACGGCTGCGTCGCTCGGCATCGCGTCCGAGCTGCGCCCCGACCCCTCGTTGGTGCTCGGCACCGGCGAGGTGTCGGTGGTGGAGCTGGCCTCGGCGTACTCGACGTTCGCCAGAGAGGGCCGCCGCATCGAGCCGTTCGTCATCTCGAAGGTCCTCGACGCCGACGAGCAGGTGCTCTTCGAGGCGAAGCCGTCGCCGCAGGAGGCGATCGACGAGGGGACGGCCCGCGCCGTCAACCACGCCCTCCAGGCGGTGGTGGCCGACGGCACCGGCGCCGCGGCCCGGCTCGACCGGCCGGTGGCGGGCAAGACCGGCACCACCCAGGACAACGGCGACGCCTGGTTCGCCGGCTACACGCCGAACTTCACCGCCGCGGTGTGGATGGGCTACCCCGAGGGGCCGCAGCGCCCCATGACCGACGTGAAGGGCGAGGCGGTCACCGGCGGTTCGCTGCCCGCCGAGATCTGGCGGCGCTTCATGGAGCGAGCCCTGGTGGACGTCGACCCCGGGGAGTTCGCGCCGCCTCCGCCCGAGCTGCTCGAGCCCTTGGATCTGCCCGAGACCTCGCTCGAGGTCTCGCCGACGGTCGCCACGCCGGGCGCCACCGTCACCGTGACGGGATCCGGGTTCACGCCGTGCTCGGTCGACTGGCTCGTGCGCCTCGAGCCCGGCGGCGTGGCCAGCGCGGGGCAGCCGGGGTCCACCAGCAACGAACGGCAGACCACGGTGGTGGTCCCGCCGGACGCCATCGGCGGCCCCGCCACCGTGACCGCGCTCTGCGACCGGGGCACCGGCCCCGAGCCCGCCGGTGAGGCGACGCTCGAGATCGACGGCCCCGACCCGACCACGACGACGAGCTCGTCCACGACGACCTCGTCCACCACGACGACACCCGACACCGTGCCGCAACCCACCCAGCCGCCGGCGGGCGGCACCGTGGCCCCGACCCAACCGCCCGGCACCGCCCCGGGCCGGCCGCCCACCACCCTGGAGCTCGGCACCACGACGACGGCCCCGGGCTAGCGCGCCGGCCCTCGGCCGGGTGGTCCGGGGCGCGAGGGTTTCGGTAGGCGAGCCGTGCGGCAGGGTGGTGGGTGATGACGACGTGGTTCACGGCGGACCTCCACCTGGGGCACCGGAACATCATCCGGTACTGCGACCGGCCGTTCGCCGACGTCGAGGAGATGGATCGGGCGCTGGTCGACCGGTGGAACGAGGTCGTGGGCGACGACGACGAGGTGTGGGTGCTGGGCGACGTCGCGCTGGGCACCATCGCCGAGAGCCTGCCCAAGGTCGCCCGGCTGCGGGGGCGCAAGGTCCTGCTGGCCGGCAACCACGACCGGTGCTGGGAGGGCAACGGGCGCAAGGCGGCGCCGTGGGTGGACCGCTACCTCGACGCCGGCTTCGCAGAGGTCCGCCAGGGCGTGGAGACGATGGAGGTGGCCGGCCACGGGGCGCTGCTGTGCCACTTCCCCTACGAGGGCGACAGCCAGGACCTCGATCGCCACGTGTCCGACCGCCCGGTCGACCGGGGCCAGGTCCTGCTCCACGGCCACGTCCACGAGCGGTGGCGAGTCCGTGACCGGATGATCAACGTCGGCGTCGACGTCCACGACTTCCGGCCCGTCAGCGAGCACCGGGTCGCCGAGCTCATCGCAGGGATCAGCCCGCGCCCAGCTTCGAGTAGTCGACGGTGAACCACCGCTCCGGCGTCATCGAGACCCTGATCGGGCGGGCGCCGTGCGGCACGTTCTCGGTGTACCAGTCGCCCATCTCGTCGCCCAGGTAGCGGCGCGCCATCGGGCGGCTGTCGGCCTCGAGGTCCGACGGGCGGAACGTCGCCGTCCCCTCCACCGACACGTACGAGTAGGGCACCGCCTCGGTCTGCGCACAGAGGCTGAAGCGCCCGGCCCGTTCGAGCAGCCGCCCCTTGAGCGACTCGCCGTCGGTCAGCACCCACACCTCGCCGCCCGGCTCGTAGCCGTACCAGACGGGCACCGTGAGCGGCGGTCCGTCGGCTCGCTCGATCCCGATCATCCCGACGTGCAGGTCGGCGAGGAACGCCTCCCGCTCCTCGACCGACATCGACAGCTCGCTCATGGGACCCCCTCGGCCGGTGACGTGGTGGAACCGTACCGACGGCGTCGGCCTTCCGGCCGTCTCAACCGGCGAAGCCCCAGAACTTCGTCACCCGCGGACCGTCGAACTGGAACACGGCCACGACCGGTGTGCTGGCGTCGCCCTCGTCCGCGTTCAGCGAGGTGCGGTTGAACGAGACCACGAGGTCCCCGTGCTCGACCACCCGCTCCGAAGCCTCCCGAAGCCCCATGGTCTGGCGGACCTCGACCATGAACCGCTCGATCGCGTCGCGGCCGCGGAGCTCGAGACCGAGTGACTCGAACGTGAAGACCGTGTCGTCGTCCAGCCGCTCGGAGAACGCCGCCACCGCCGGGATGTCGCTCGGCGCCGTGCCGGCCACGAGGAGGTCGTGGGCGTCGAGGTACCCCTGGTACATCCGCTGGATGACCGCGGTCCGGTCCATGGCGTCCTCCGCTCGCTCGGTCGTGGTGGCGCATCTTGGTCCACCCCTGCCACTCAGCAGGTGCCGCCGGTGGGTACGTACCTGGGACCGAGACCCGGGAGGCCCCCGTGAAGCAGCTCACCGGCATGGACGCCACGTTCCTGTTCGTCGAGACCCGCAAGCAGTTCGGGCACGTGGCGAGCTACTCGGTCTACGAGCGACCGGACGAGGGCTACGAGCCGCTCGCTGCCTGGCGGGCCCAGCTCGAGCGACGCCTCCACCAGCTCGAACCCCTGCGGCGCCGGCTCCGGGACGTCCCGTTCGGGCTCGACCACCCGTACTGGATCGAGGACCCCGACTTCGACCTCGACTTCCACGTCCGCCACACGGCGACCCCGCCACCCGGAGACGACCGACAGGTGGGGGAGCTCGTCGCGCGGATCGTCGGGCGGCCCCTC
>DATAGR010000441.1:0-2374 GCA_036263575.1 Aquihabitans sp.
GACCGCTACAAGGACTGGGTCGAGCATGTCCGCTGACCGGTCCAAGGCGACCCCCGCCGAGCCCACCACCGTCGACCTCATGGCACCGCGCGACCCGGGCCTGCCCGAGGCCGTCGAGGTCTACGACACCACCCTGCGCGACGGCGCCCAGCTCGAGGGCATCTCCCTCACCGTCGACGACAAGCTGCGCATCGCCGACGAGCTCGACGAGCTCGGCGTGCACTTCATCGAGGGCGGCTGGCCGGGCGCCAACCCCAAGGACGTCGAGTTCTTCGACCGGGCGTGCCGGGAGCTGCGCTTCGAGTACGCCACCCTCGTCGCGTTCGGCTCCACCCGCCGGCCCCGCGGCAAGGTCGACGACGACCCCACCCTGCGCAACCTGCTCGACGCCGGCACCTCCGCGGTCTGCATCGTCGGCAAGAGCTCCGACCACCACGTCACCGAGGCGCTGCGCACGACGCTCGACGAGGGCGAGGCCATGGTGGCCGACTCCGTGCGCTTCCTGGCCGACGCCGGCGTCCGCGTCCTGTTCGACGCCGAGCACTTCTTCGATGGCTGGCGGGAGAACCCCGAGTTCAGCCTTCGCGTGCTCGAGGCCGCCGCCGAGCAGGGCGCCGAGACGCTCGTGCTGTGCGACACCAACGGCGGCGCCCTGCCCCACCAGGTGGAGGCGGTGGTGCGCGAGATCACGCGCCACTTCCGTGACGACGTGAAGATCGCCGTGCACCTGCACGACGACACCGGCTGCGGGGTGGCCAACGCCCTCGCCGGGGTGCGCGGCGGCGCCACCCAGGTGCAGGGCACGATCAACGGCTACGGCGAGCGCACCGGCAACTGCAACCTCACCACCATCATCCCGAACCTCACGCTCAAGATGGGCGTGCGCACGCTGCCCGAGGGGAAGCTGGCCCGCCTCACCTCGGCGTCACACCGCATCGCCGAGATCGTCAACATGACGCCGGACCCCCAGGCGCCCTACGTCGGGTCGTCGGCGTTCGCCCACAAGGCCGGCCTCCACGTGTCGGCCATCAGCCGCCGCAAGGACGCCTACGAGCACGTCGACCCCGAAGCCGTCGGCAACGGCACGCGGTTCGTGGTGTCGGAGATGGCGGGCAAGGCCACGCTCGAGCTCAAGGCGCGTGAGATCGGCCTCGACCTCGACGGCCCGGCGCTGGTCGAGGTGATCGACGAGCTCAAGCGCCTCGAGCACGAGGGGTACCACTTCGAGGCCGCCGACGGCTCGCTGGAGCTGCTCATGCGCCGGGCCACGGGCTGGGAGCAGGACTTCTTCGCCCTCGAGTCGTACCGGGTCATCGTGAGCGAGGCCGATGACGTCCGCCACGACACCGAGGCCATCGTGAAGCTGCTCGTCGACGGCGAGCGCATCGGCCGCATCGGCGAGGGCAACGGCCCCGTCAACGCCCTCGACGCCGCCGTGCGCGCTGCCATCGGCTCCCGCTACCCGCAGCTCGCCAAGGTCCACCTCACCGACTTCAAGGTGCGGGTGCTCGACACCGCGAAGGGCACCGGCGCCGTCACGCGGGTGCTCATCGACTCGACCAACGGCAGTCGGTCGTGGTCCACGATCGGGGTCAGCGAGAACATCATCCAGGCGTCGTGGCAGGCGCTGGAGGACTCGCTCGTCTACGGCCTGCTCCACACCGAGGCCTGACCGCGACCACCCGGCGGGGCGTGGGGTCGCGCCGGGGTGGGGGAGTAGCCTCCGCGGTGATGGCCGCCCCGGAGTTCGTCCCCACCAAGCCCACCGACTCGCCCCGCGCCTACTCCTCGCCGCCCCGGTACGGGGACGAGTGGTGGGCGGCGCGCCCCGGCGAGCTGGTGGGCAACGGCGGCCAGCCCGACCCCGACGCCGGCCGCATGGGCGTGCCCGGGCCCGACCAGGGCTACCTGCTCAAGCTCGTGCCGCTGCTGCGGGACCAGCTGGTGCTCACCGACCGCGAGAAGCTCGCCGACGTCGAGGCCGGGTGCGTGGCCATCGCCCTGAAGCGGGCCGCCCTCTTCGGGCGGGCGCCGGTGATCCACGACCTCCGGGTCGCCTACACGCTCTGGGGCTTCCTCGACGCCGCCGCCCCCGCCGAGCTCGTCGCCGAGCGCACCCGTCGCTTCGAGGGCGTGCACCTGACGGCCCACCACTACCCGGAGCTGCGGGCCATCGTCGACGCGGTGCCGGCCGAGACGCTGCGCCGGTCACCCGACGAGGTCGCCCGGGCCCACGGCGCCGGCTGGCGCGACCTCCTCGCGCTCTGAGCCGGTCCGGCCCGCGCCCTCCCGGGTGCCACGCTGGTCCGAGCACCGCCCCTCGGGTAGGTGCCCGCCGACGCCCAGCAGGATGACGCCCCCATCGTGAAGCTCG
>DATAGR010000442.1:0-4015 GCA_036263575.1 Aquihabitans sp.
CGCCGTCCCGGCCGTGGCCAGGACGGCCTGCAGCTCCTCGGTGCTGAGCGCGTAGGCGACGCCCGGCCGATCCGGGGCGATGGCGAAGGCCACACCGACCACGTCGCCGTCGGGCGACACCAGCGCCGAGCCGGAGTCGCCGGGGCGCAGGGCCGCAGCCAGCACCAGCACCTCTCGCTCCACGCCGCGGTCGTCGTAGATGTCGGTGCCGGTGGCGGCGACCTCCTCGCCGACCGCGAAGGGCGCCAGGCGCAGCGGCCCGCCCCCCGGGTGGCCGAACACGGCGCCCCGATCGCCCTCGGCGGCGGCACCGAGCTGCAGCGCCGGCCGGTCGAGCCCGTCGACCCGCACGAGCGCCAGGTCGCGGTCGGGGTCGAAGGCCACCACCCGCCCGGTGAGGCGGGACCCGTCGTCGAGCTCGACCTCCGTGGCCGACTCCCCCGCCACCACGTGGGCGTTGGTGGCGATCAGGCCGGGGGCGACCACGAAGCCGCTGCCCTCCTGCACCCGGCCACAGGCCTCCCCCGCCACCAACACCACCGACGCCCGGACGCGATCGGCGGTGGCCTGGTCGAGGCCGCTCGACGCCGGCGGCTCCCCGAGCTCCGGCGCCGGCCGCATCGCGTCGAACACCCGGGGGTACCGGTCGCCGAGGAGGCGGCGGACGCTGCGGGTGGCGTCGGGCGCCTCGGGCAGGAAGCGGTCGATCTCGCGCACCACCACCGAGCCACGGGCCTGGCGGGCCGGCCACTCGGGGACGTCGGCCATGGCCGGCACGACCAGCCAGACGGCGACCGCCACGCCGACCAGGCCGGCGACCGCACCCACGACGGCGTCGAGCCGCCGGGCCCCGCCGACGGGGATGGCGAGGTGGAGCCGGGCGCCGACGAACAGCCCGATCGCCTGGCCGAGCAGCCCGGTGCCGATGACCACGGCGGCGGCCACGAACACGAGGTCCGGTCGGCCGACCCGGCCGTCGAGCCGGTCGATCACCGAGGGCAGCAGCGTGCTGCCCAGGAGGATCCCGGCCAGCATCCCCAACCACGAGGCGACCCGGGTGATGAAGCCGAGGCGGTAGCCGCCCACGGCCGCCACCACGGCGAGCACGATGATGAGGAGGTCGAGGCCGTTCACCGCACGCCGCTCAGGTGGGCAGCAGGCGGGCGTGGGTGAGGAAGCCGGTGTGGGCGACCATGCGGTGGTCGGGGCGCACCGAGGTGCCGTCGATGTTCCAGCCCCGCTGCAGGACCTCGGTGGTCTCGGCCAGCTCGAAGCCGCTGTCCACGAAGCGCTCGCGGAGCTGGACGGCCTGGATGATGGTGGGCGTGTAGGCCACGAGGATCCCGCCGGGGCGCAGCGCGGCCTCGGCGTGGGGCACCACCAGCCACGGCTCCGGCAGGTCGAGCACGATGCGGTCGAGCGCCGGCTCGTCGATGCCCTCGTAGCAGTCGCGCTCGTGGACGGTGTAGTGCTCGGCGAGGCCGTGGCCGCCGAACGCGACGACGTTCTTGACGGCCCGGGCCGCGAAGTCGGCGCGGATCTCGTAGCCGGTCACGTGGGCGCCGGCCCGCAGCAGGGTCATCGACAGCGCTCCCGAACCCACGCCGGACTCCAGCACGCGGGCGCCGGGGAAGATGTCGGCCAGCATCAGGATCGGGCCCAGGTCCTTGGGATAGATGACCTGCGCGCCGCGCGGCATCTTCAGCACGAAGTCGCTGAGCGTCGGGCGGAACGCGGTGAACGTGGCCCCGCGAGTGGAGCGCAGCGGCGCGCCCTCGGCCTTGCCGATGATGTCGTCGTGCGGCACGAAGCCGGAGTGGGTGTGGAACTCGCCGCCCTCGGCCAGGGTGACCAGGTACCGGCGCTTCTTGCGGTCGATGAGCAGGATCTGCTCCTCGGGCCGGAACGAGCGGTCGGGCAGGTCGATCGGCGGCGGCGCGGCGTCGACGGTGGTGCTGGTCTCGGAGGTGTCCATGGGGCGATCGGCGGCTTCCTGCGCGGGCCCGTCGGGGCGGTGGTCGGTCATGGCGGCGTCAGGCGTCGATCGGTCGGCCCTTGCGGGTCAGCCGGACCGGCTCGGCCCCGGCCGCCTTGTCGAGCAGGCGGCAGAACGCGCACACCCCCGAGGTGGTCGGCACGCCGCAGCTCGTGCAGGCGGCGGCGTCGTCGCCTTCGTCGTGGGCCGGCGCCGCGTCGGCGAAGCGATCGACGGCGCGGGCGAGGAAGCCGAAGTAGAAGGCCTGCTTCGAGCCGGGCGACGCGGCCTCGATGCGGTTCAGCGCCTCCTTGTACCCGAGGTGCTTGTTGCCCGCCGCCATCGGGCACTCCTCGACGATGTAGTCGATCCCCCGCAGGACGCAGTACGCCGCCATCTCCCGCTCGCCGAGCCGCACGAGCGGCTTGACCTTGCGGGGGAAGCCCGGGCGGGCCGGCAGGACCGGCAGCTGGCGGGCCAGGTACTCGGACTGCCAGCGCAGCGTGTTGCCGAACAGCACGGCCGCCTCGTCGTCGAGGTTGTGGCCGGTGGCCACCGCGTCGTAGCCGTGCTCGAGGGCGGCCCGGTCGAAGAGGTGGCGCTTCGACAGCCCGCACGCCGAGCACGGCACCCGCTTGGTGGCGGCAGCCGCGGTGGGCACGTCGTAGTCGTAGGTGGCCCGCAGGTCGACCTCGTGGAGCGTGAGGCCGCGCTCGGCGGCGAAGGCCCGGGTGGCCTGCCCCGAGCGGTCGCTGTAGCCGCCGATGCCGAGGCCGATGTAGAGCCCGTCGGCCCGGTACCCGAGCTCGACCAGCAGGTCCCACAGGGCCAGGCTGTCCTTGCCGCCCGACACGGCGACGAGGATCCGCTCCTCGCGGGTGAACATGGCGAACTCGGCGATCGCCTTCTCGGTCTGGTCCCGGACGAGCTTCAGGAAGTGCTCGGCGCAGAAGTTGGCGTTGTGCCGGCGGATGTCGATGACCGCCGGTTCTCGGCAGACGCGGCACTTCACGCCGCGCCCCCCGAGATCACCGGGCGGATCTCCACCTCGTCGTCGTCCTCGAGCAGGGCGTCGCCGGGGACGAGGGTGCCGCCGCGGATGACGAGCACGGCCTCCCGGTCGATCTCGAGGCGGCCCAGCAGGGAGGTGAGGCGCATCGGGCCGGGGACGGTGAGGGTGCGGTTGGGGTTGCGGAGGTTCACCTGCACGCCCCCATCCTGCCTGCTCGGCGGTGGGGTGCCCTCGCCGGGGCGGTGGGGACCGAGGTCAGCGCCGTCGCCGGCGGCGGGAGCCCGCCACCTGCGCCGCGACCTGACCGGCGACGTCGAGCTTCGGCCGCCCGTTGGCGATCACCAGGCGCTGGCCGGGCTCGAGCACCTCGCTGACGAGCACCTCGCTCTTGCGCTCGGCCATCCGCCGGATGGTGCGGAGCGTCCAGAGGCCGGTGCCGACGTAGAACCAGCCCTTGCTGCCGCCGAACAGGCCACGGGTGATCCCCAGGCGCTCGGCGGTGCGGAACAGCCCGCCATCGTCGCCCTCGCGCCTCGTGAACCGGGCCATCAGAAGCGCCGGACCTCGACGATGGTGGTCTTCTTGCGGCCCCGGCTGCGCCCGAAGAGGAACACACCGAGCACCACGGCGACGGCCACCACGGCGCCGATCGTGACGGCCGTGCCCTTGGCCGCCTCGGCCCGGTCGTCGACGTCGCCGGTGAGCTCGCGGAACTTCGACTCGAGGTCGTCGCGGGTGATCTTGTCGTGCTCGGCCACGGGCCGGCCTCCCTGGTCGGTCACGACCGCGCCCCGCGGGCCCGGTTCGGCTTCGAGATGGCCCAGACGGCGAGGCCGACGACGGCGAGGCTGACGACGAGGGCGACCGCGTAGGGCACCCAGGTCCAGCTGCCGTTGAGGTGGTCGCCGGTCTCGGACTGGAGGCCGCGGAGGATCGCCAGCACGGCGAACAGGATGCCGAGCGAGAGCGCCACGGCCCCGGCGAGCCCGTAGCCCAGGAAGCGGCCGATCGACTTCAGCGGGTCGATC
>DATAGR010000443.1:0-2026 GCA_036263575.1 Aquihabitans sp.
CGAGCTGTCCCTCGAGGGCCGCACGGCCATCGTCACCGGCGCCGGGGCGGGCCTCGGTCGGGCTGAGGCGGTCGCGCTCGCCCGGGCGGGCGCGCGCGTCGTGCTCAACGACCTGCCCGGTGCCGCCGACGAGGCCGCCGACGAGCTCAAGCACCTCGGCGCGGAGGTGGCGGTCGTCGAGGGCGACGTGGGGGAGCGCTCCACGGCCGACGCGATGCTCGCCGCGGCGGTCGAGGGCTTCGGTCAGCTCGACGTCGTCGTCAACAACGCGGGGATGACCCGCGACCGGATGCTTTTCAACCTCTCCGACGAGGAGTGGGACGACGTGATCCGCGTGCACCTGCGCGGCCACTTCCTGCTCTCCCGCAACGCGGCGGCGTACTGGCGCTCCCGCTCGAAGGAGACCGGCGCCCCGGTCTACGCGCGCATCGTCAACACGGCGTCCGAGGCCTTCCTCGGCGGCTCGCCCGGGCAGGCCAACTACGCCGCCGCCAAGGCCGGGATCGCGGCACTCACGCTCTCCAGCGCCCGCGGCCTCGGCAAGGCCGGCGTGCGCGCCAACGCGATCTGTCCTCGCGCCCGGACGGCGATGACGGCCCAGGTCTTCGGGGAGGACACCTCCGGCCAGGCGGTCGACCCCTACTCGCCGGCGCACGTCGCCCCGCTCGTCGCCTACCTCGCGTCCCCCGCGGCCGAGCGCATCACCGGCCAGGTCTTCGTGGTCTACGGCGGCATGGTCGCCGTCGTCGCCGCCCCCGTGGTCGAGGCCCGCTTCGACGCGACCGACGGGGTCTGGGACCTCCCCGATCTCGACCGCCAGCTGGGCGAGTTCTTCTCCGAGAGGGACCCCGACGTCGGCTTCGCGGCCGACTCGATCCTGGGACTGTCGGTCTGATGGGACGTCTGGACGGCAAGGTCGCCATCGTCACCGGCGGCGCGATGGGCCAAGGTGCCGGCATCGTCCGGGCCTACGTCGCCGAGGGCGCGCGCGTCACGATCGCCGACGTGGCCAAGGACGAGGGTCAGCAGCTCGCCGACGAGCTGGGGGACCACGCGTGGTTCGCCCACCACGACGTGAGCGACCCCGCGGCGTGGACGACGCTGGTCGCCGAGACCGGCGAGCGGTTCGGTCCGGTCGGCGTGCTCGCGAACAACGCCGGCATCCTGCGCTTCGGCGCCGTCGAGACGATGCCGGTCGACGAGGTCGAGCTGCTGTGGCGGGTCAACCAGCTCGGCTGCTGGCTCGGCATGCAGGCCGTCGTGCCGACGATGAAGGCCAACGGGGGAGGCTCGATCATCAACGCCTCCTCGACCGAAGGCCTCGGAGGCATGGCCGGCACCGTCGCCTACGGCGCGACGAAGTTCGCGATCCGCGGCATGACCAAGGGTGCGTCCCACGAGCTGGGCCCCTTCGGCATCCGGGTGAACTCGGTCCACCCTGGCATGATCGACACCCCGATGACCCGCGTGCACGGCGGCGACCTCGCCATGGAGTACGGCGCCTCCAAGGTCCCGCTGCGCCGCGTCGGCCACCCCGAGGACGTCGCTCCGCTCTACGTCTTCCTCGGCAGCGACGAGTCCTCCTACATCAACGGCGCCGAGATCGCCGTCGACGGCGGCGTCACCGCGACCCACGCGTTCGGCGGCTGAGCGTGGCCAACCAGCGCGCCCAGGTGGTGATGACCCACGACGAGGTCGTGGAGTTCCTCCACCAGCAGCGCTCGTCCACCGTGGCGACGTACGGCCCGCAGGGACAGATCCACCTCGTCGGCATGTGGTACGCCGTCAGGGACCAGACGGTGTGGTTCGAGACCAAGGCCAAGGCCCAGAAGGTCGTGAACCTGCGCCGCGACCCTCGGATGTCGTTCCTCGTCGAGACCGGCCACACCTACGACCAGCTCCGCGGCGTGGCCATGGAGGGCACCGGGGTCGTCGTCGAGGACGCCGACGTCGTCTGGGACGTCTGCGTCGACATCTTCGAGCGCTACAGCGGCGCGTACTCCGAGGAGATGAAGCCGATCGTGGA
>DATAGR010000444.1:0-6395 GCA_036263575.1 Aquihabitans sp.
GTTCCTGGTGAGCAGCAACGTCACCGACGCCCTGGTCGCCGACGGGGCGCGCGACCCCGGTGCGCTGCACCGCAAGGTCCGCCGGACCTCCTTGCAGACGGCGCTGGTGCTGGTGCCCGGCGTGGCCTTCACGGTGGCGGCGGCGCCGGCGATCATGGCGCTGTTCGGTTCGGGCTACACGGGCGAGGCGGTCACGACCCTCCGCCTGCTGGCCCTGGCCGCCGTGCCGAACGCGGTGTCGACCGTGGTGGTCGCCGTCGCCCACGTGCGCCAGCGGATCTCCACGGTCATCGCCATCCAGGTGACCATGTCGGTGCTGTCGCTCGGCGCGAGCTGGGCGCTGCTCGACGTCCACGGGATCGTCGGCGTGGCGTGGGCGTGGCTCGGGGCCCAGTCCGCCACCGCGGTGCTCGCCGTCGTCCTCGCCGTGCGCTCCGAGGCCGGGTTGCGGAGGGCCGCCGTGGCGCGGCTCGTCGCCCGGGTCAGCGCCCTGCGGTCCGCCGGCGCCCGCCGCCGGGCCGGCCGGCTGCTGGGTGAGCGCCTCGGGTCCCTGCCGGCCGAGGTCGGGGAGCTCGAGGACGTGTCGCTGCTCGCCCACCAGCACGACCTCCTGGTGCTCCGGGGGCAGGTGGACCGCACGCCGGTGGTGGTGCGCCTCGCCGCCGGTGCGCAGGGGCGGCGCGGCATCGCCGCCCACCGCTCGCAGCTGCAGGCGCTCCACGCCGACGACGACCTCGCGCCCCTCCACCCCCTGATCCCGCGGGTCCTCCGGGGCGACCCCGGGGCGACATGGCTGGTGGAGACCATGGTGACCGGTTCCCCGGTGGCCTCGTCGCCGGCGGGTGCCTCGCGTGACCGCGCCGTGGCGGCCGGCCTCGCCGTCCTCGACCGCCTCCACGGTGCGACGGCCCGCCGGCTCGTGGTCGGGCCCGAGCTGGTCGCCCTGTGGGTCCACGAGCCGGTGGCCACCGTGGCCGAGGTGGTCGACGACCCGCGGGCCGTGCGGGGCCTGGCGGCGCTGCACCGGCGATTGCGAGAGGAGCTCATCGGGACCCGGGTGACGGTGGCGCGGCTCCACGGCGACCCCTCCCTCGACAACCTCCTCGTTGCGGACGACGGCTCGGCGGTCACCGGGATGGTCGACTGGGAGTCGTCCACGATCGGCCTGCCCGAGTGCGACCTGATGGTGCTGGTGCTGGCTCGCCGGGTGGCCCATGGTGGCGAGCTCGGGGCCGAGGTCCTCGACCTGCTCGCCAGCGGCTGGAGCGCCGAGGAGCGGGCGCTGCTGGGCACCTCGTGGTCGCTCAACGACCACGTGCGGCCGACGACCGCGGTCCTGCTGACGTGGCTGGCCCACGTCGCCGCCAACCTCGAGAAGACGGATCGCTATCGGGCGAACCGCTGGTGGGTCCGCCACAACGTCGAGGACGTCCTGGCCTCGCTCGACGACGGGACGCCGGTGCCGAGCGCGCTCGACCACGCGCCCGTCGCCGGCACCGACGTCCCCGACGTCGGGGACCGCCCCGCCGAGCCACCGGCGGTCGCCGACGCCCTCGCGCCGGCGCTCGCCGGCACCCGTGCCCGGCTCTCGGACCGGGCGCTGCGCGTCGGCGTCGTGGCCGCCACGGCCGCCGCCTGGGCGGCCACGACCTGGGGCGCGCCGGTCGCCGTGCGCGTCGCGCTGGTGCTGGCGGCGACGGTCGTCCTGCCCGCCGTGGTCCTCGGCCGGTGCCTGGGTACGCCGGGCCCACTGGTCCACGGCGTCATCGGCGTGGCGGGCGCGGTCTCCGCCGGCGTCCTGCTCGCCGAGGCGCAGCTCTACGCCGGGCTGTGGTCGCCGACGCTGTGGGCCGTCCTCATCGGTGCCACCACGTTGGCCCTGTCGCTGCGCATCCCGCCGTACCAGCCGGCCCGCCCCACGCCGGCGACGCCGGCCGACGCCATCGTCAGGCGCACCCGCTCGTCGAAGGCCGTGGCATGACCAGCACCATCCACGACGACATCGGGTCGGCGCTGCGGCACCCCGTCACCGGGCGGCTGGCGCGTCCCCACGAGCGCATCCCGGCTGGGATGTCGCGCCCCGAGCTCGGCCTGGTGCAGGGGGTCGAGCTGTTCAGCGACCCGACGGCGAGCACCGAGGCGCTGGAGGTCGCCCTCGGCTGGCTCCGGGAGGACCAGCGCCCTGGGCTCGGTCGGGTGCTCGTCGGCCACGAGCTCGTGCGGGAGTGGGTCGACGAGCCCCTCGACCGCCTGGCCGACGGGCTCCGCGATCGGCGGGGCCGCCGGGCCCGGGCCGGCGTCGCCGCGCTTCGCCGGCGCCTGCGGGCCGACCTGCTCGGCTCCACGGTGACGGTGGCCGACGTGCACGGCGCACCGGCGCCCGGTCGGTGGTGGTTCGACGACCGCATGGAGGAGGTCGTGGCCGTCGACGGGTGGCGGCCCGTGGCCCGAGGTCTCGCCGAGGTGGACGTGGTCCTGCTCGCCACCGCCGCGCGCGAGCTGGCCGGTACCAGCGAGCCCGGCCTCACGACGGCCGTCGGGGAGCTGCTGAGCGAGGGGTGGACCGACGACGAGCGCCGCGCCCTGGGACCGGGCTGGATCACGAACACCGGCCTGCGGCCGTCGACGATCGTCCTGCTCGCGTGGCTCGAGGGGATCACCACGGCCGACGGGCCGGGCGTCGACCGCCTGGGCAGCGGTGCCGTGGACCACGAGGTCCGGGAGCTGCTCGAGCAGCTCGTGCCCGATGGCCTCCTCGACAGCTCGGCGACCGACGACGTCCTGTCCTGCACCGACGGGCCCGACGACGCCGTCCCGGCCGAGCGGGCCCGGCGGGCGCTCGCCGCCGCCGCGGCCCGGGCGGACCGGCGCGTGGCCTCGCGCACCCAGACCCGGCGGACCGTCGGGGGCCTCGGAGCGGGCCTCGCCCTCTGGGCCGGGGGCACCTACGGGATCGACGTCAGCGCCATGTCGGACACGGGGCTCCTGTCGATCCTCCGCCCCACCGCGCACCTCGGGCTGTTCGTCCTGCTGGCCACGTTCTGCGCCGAGGTGGCGTCGCGCCGGCCGTCGACCTGGCGCCTCGCGGCACCCGTGGTCGCCCTCGTGGCGGCCGTGCACGGCACGCCGGCGGTGCTCTACGGCCTGCGCTACTCGTGGGCCTGGAAGCACCTCGGGATCATCGACTTCATCGACCGCAACGGCACGGTCGATCCGAGCGTCCAGGCGCTGGACGTGTACCACAACTGGCCGGGCTTCTTCGCGGTCAACAGCGCGCTGGCGAACCTGTTCGGCGTCGAGACCGCCGCGACGTACGCGCGCTGGTGGCCGCTCCTCGCCAACCTCGCCGTCGTCCCGCTGCTGCTCTACGTGTTCCGCGGCCTGCGCGGCGGCGGCAACGTGCGCACGAGGTGGCTCGGCGTCGTCGTCTTCCTCACCGCCAACTGGATCGGGCAGGACTACTTCTCGCCGCAGTCGATGGTGTTCCTGCTCTACCTGCTGATCATCGGCGTGGTGCTCCAGTTCACCGGCACCGAGCTCCGCGAGACGCAGCGGGTCGGTGGGGCTCGGCCCCGACGCTGGTCGGTCGCCGTGGCCCTCGTCGCCGCCGCCGTGGTCATCACGAGCCACCAGGTCACGCCGGTCGTGCTGCTGGTCGCCCTGGTGGCCCTCTCGGCCACCCGCCAGGCCCGAGCGGCACGGATCGCCGCCGGCGTGGTGGCCCTCGCGGCGATCTGGTCGACGACGGGGGCGTGGGCGTTCCTGAGCGCCAACGTCTCGTCGTTGCTCGAGGGGATGGGGCAACCAGTCGCCAACGCGGATCAGAACCTGGTGGACCAGGGCCGCCTCAGCGACGGCCAGGCGCTCGTCTCGACCCTCGGGCGCGTGGCCCTGGTCCTGGTCGCGCTGCTCGGGCTCCTCGGCGTGGCTCGCGAGCTCCGGCGCCGGCGGGTCGATGGTGCCGGGATCGCGCTCCTCCTCGCACCCGGCTCGCTGCTGTTCGCCAACACGTTCGGTGGTGAGATCGCGTTCCGCACGTACCTCTTCGCCCTGCCGTTCCTCAGCTGGTACGCCGCCCTGGCGCTGTGGCCGGCGGTCCGCGCCGCCGACCGGCGCGTCGGTCCCCGACGCGCGGCGGCTCGGGGCGTCCTGGCCCTCGCCGCCGCCAGCGCCCTGCTCGGGTGCTCGCTGTTCGGCTACTACGGCAAGGACGCGTACTACACGTTCAGCCAGCACGAGGTCGACGCCTCCAGCTTCGTCCTCGACGATGCGCCGCAGGGCTCGCTGCTGGTCACGATCACCGCGAACTACCCGGGTCAGTGGAAGGGCTACGAGCGCCTGACGTACGTGCCGATCGCCGAGGAGGGGGCGGCCACCTGGCGCCGCATCGAGGCCGACCCGGTGGGCGTCCTCGGCGGGTGGCTGTCGGGCGACGAGTACTCGAAGGGCTACCTCCTCCTCACCCGGTCCCAGGAGCGAGAGGTCGAGTCGCAGGGCGTCCTACCGCCAGGGGCGGTGGGGCGGCTCCGGAACGCGCTCGACGCCTCGCCCCGCTTCCGCACCGTCTACGCCTCGCCGGAGGCCCAGGTCTACGAGCTGGCGACCGGCTCGGGTTGACCGCCAGCATCGACGTGATGCCGACCACCGCACCACCGGCCCTCGACCTGGTCGACCTGCTGCTGCCGTTCGGCCGGGCCCGCCTGGCCGCCGTCGACGCAGCCCGCACCGGTGCGTGGCTCGACGCCTCGCTCCTCGTCGCCGGGTGCACCCAGGTCGTGGAGGACCACCTGCATCGCAGCGAGGGCCTCCTCGACCGCGTCGCCGTCCACCTCGGCGACGGGGACGCCGGTGCACGGCACGCCGTCCGGGCGGCGGTGGGGCTCGCCGCGACCGCCGTGCGGACCGCCCACCGTGCCCGACCGCCCGTCGCCGGCCTCGTGCCCCGGCGAGACGCTCTGCTCGAGCTGGCGATCGACTGCGCCGCCGCCTCGGCGACCGTCGAGGCTGGCGCCGGGCTCGAGCCGCCGGAGGCGTCCGTGCTCGCCGATCGGGTCGAGCGGGCGCTCGGCGGGTCGGCGAGCTGGCCGGCGGAGCTCGAGGGCCGGCCGCTCCGGCTCCCCTCGGCGTTCCGCAGCTTCGACCAGCACCCGGCCGACGTCCGGGCCCTCGCCGGGCTGGCGGCCGAGCGGTGGCCGGATCGCCAGCTGGCGATCGTGGTGGTCGGGATCCGGACCTCGGGCTCCTACCTCGGACCCATCGCGGTGGCCGAGCTGCGGCGCCTCGGCTACCGGCGGGCCGAGCTCATCACCACGCGCGCCGGCGAGCGGCTGGATGGCGCGCAGGCCGAGGCGGCGGCGCGGGGCGGGGCGGGTCGCGTCCTCGTCGTCGACGACCCGCCCGTCTCCGGGGCGACGATCCAGGGCTGCATCGGAGCACTGGCCGGCGCCGGCGTCGCACCCGAGCGCGTGGCGCTGCTGCTCGCGCTGCCCGACGGCTGGCCCGTGCCGTCCACGCTGGACGCCCTCGAGCTGATCTCGCTGCCGGGCGCGGCCTGGCACCTCACGCAGGCGCTCGATCCCGACGAGGTCCGACGGTCGGCGACGTCCCTGCTCGAGGGGCGGGCGGAGGAGCTCGTGGGTGACCTGGTCCCGGTCCCCGACCCGGTGGGCCGCAGGCCCGGGGGCGCACCCCGCACGGCGCGCGAGCACGGTCGCGCCGCCTTCGCCGCAGAGGTGCGGGATCGTGCCGGCGCCACGCGCTCCTGCACCCTGCTGGTGCAGGGGTGCGGGATCGGGCTCTTCGGCCGCCACGACGCTGACGTCGCGGCCCGGCTCGGCGACCACGTCCCGGATGTGCTGGGCGTCCACGACGGCCTCCTCCACCAGCTGCTCCACCGACCCGACGACGCGCGGTCGGCTCCCGAGCCCAGCGACGTCGCCCGGTACGTGCTGGACCGCCACCGGGCGCTCCGCGTCACGACGGACCACGCCGCGGGGATGCGGGGCCGCAAGGCGGCGTGGGAGGTGGCGGGCATGCTCGTCGGCGGGGCACTGGGCCGCGCCGACCTGGCCCTGCGGTCGACCCTCGTCCACCCGATCGTCCAGCGCCTCCTCCACGTGGCGCAGCCCTCGGTGATCGACGGGCGCATGTCCGCCGATCGCTTCCTGCCCGCCGGCGGCGGGCGGCCTCCGGTCAAGATCGACTTCGCGGAGGGCGCCTTCTCGAACCGCGACCTGTGGGCGTACGACCCCGTCGCCGACCTCGCCGCGATCGGTGACCACCTGGGTCGGGCGCCCGAGGTGCTCGACGCGTGGGAGCGTGCGGGGGGCGGGACCGTCGAGCCCTCGCGCTGGGCGCTCCTGCGGATGGTGGCGGCGTGGGACCGGCACCGCCAC
>DATAGR010000445.1:0-3281 GCA_036263575.1 Aquihabitans sp.
AAGGCCGCCAAGACCCTGGGAGGTGAGGTCGATCTCCGGGCACGGCTCGACCCGATCGGCGGAGCCGTCGTGAGCAACGAGCTCGAGCGCCTCGAGCGCGAGCTGTTCGAGGCCGACTGGGCCGCTGCGCGCGAGGTGCACGGCGACGCAGTGCGCCTGGAGCACCTGGCCCGCACCGGCCCGCAGCGCCACGCCGACGCCCTCATCCTCATGGCGACCCGGTCGGCGCACCTGCCCGCCGACGCCACCCCCGCGCGCGTGCTGGTGACGGTGCTCGTCGACCTGGACACGTTCACCACCGCCCTGCGCTACGCCCGCGGCGAGGCGGCGGCGGCGCAGGTGAGCTCGAGCCGACCACGTCGAACGACGCCGGCCGAGCGAGCCGAGGACCGCGTGTGCGAGCTGTCGGACGGCACCGTCCTGACACCCGGGCAGGTCGCCGCCTGGCTCGCCGACGCCGACGTGGAGCGGATCGTGTTCGGCCCCGGCTCACGGGTGGTCGACGTGGCGATCCGCACCCGTTGCTTCACCGGTGCGACCCGGCGGGCGGTCGAGGTGCGCGACCGGCACTGCACGTTTCCGGGTTGCCGGGTGCCCGCCGAGCGCTGCCACGTCGATCACATCGTCGAGTACTCGGACGGGGGCCTGACGGTCCAGGACAACGGCCGCCTCCTCTGCCCCGCCCACAACCGCCAGCGCCTCGGCAGGAGCAGCCCACCGGCCGACGGCCCGTGACCGTCGAGCCGGGCACGCCACCCGAGCCGCCACACTCCGCGGGGCTCCGCGTCGCGAGCCGCCACGGCACGTGACGGCTCGCGGCCTTCCACGCGGCCCCTGAAACACCCTCGGCGGCCCTCGAAAGCCCAGCTCAGCGGGGGGTGTCGTCACTCCATGTGGTTCTCAAGTGGCCTCCAAGGACTTCGCCCGAAGGTGTTGCCATGGAGAAGACCGCCACCCAGACCGACGCCCGCGGGCGTCGTCGTCGCAAGCTCATCGCCTGGTTCGCCGGCAGCCTCGTCGTGCTGCTCGGCGGTCTCTTCGCGACGGCGGTCTACGCCGTGGGGCCCCCCGAGGGCACCCTCCGGTACCAGTGGTCGATCGGCGAGCGCTACGGCCTCGACGCCGACGCCGACGGCATCATCGACAACCCCGACGGGCTGAAGGACCTGGCCAAGGACCAGGCGTGGATCCAGAGCCCCACGTACGCGCTGACGTTCGACGTGTGCTCGAGCCCGGCCGTCACGGAGCGGGCGTCGCTGAACCCGACGTTCACGCTGACGCTGTCGGGTCCCGAGGCCAAGACGGTGAGCGGATCGGCCTGCAAGATGGTGGCGCAGGTGACCAAGCTCGGCACCTTCACCGCCAAGGTCGACGTCAAGGTCGCAGGCGTGTCGGTCGACTCCAGGACCGAGACGATCACGCCCAAGGACCAGCTCGTCGTCTCCATCGGTGACTCGGTCGCGTCGGGCGAGGGCAACCCCGACACCCTCCAGGGCGGCACCTACTGGGCGCCGAAGTGGCAGAACGAGCAGTGCCACCGCACCAGCCTCGCCGGCCCGGCCCAGGCCGCCCTGCGCCTCGAGCGCCGCGATCCGCACTCCGCCATCACGTTCGTCCACGTGGCCTGCTCGGGTGCCTCCATCACCAAGGGCCTCGTCGGCGACTACGAGGGCCAGGCGCCCGCCGCCGGCAAGATGCTCAAGCCGCAGCTCGACCAGGTCCGCGACCTCGTCGGCAACCGCCCGATCGACGCCCTCACCGTCTCGATCGGCGCCAACGACGCCGAGTTCGCCAACGTCGTGAAGGCCTGCCTCATGCAGGCCAACTGCCACCAGGACGTCCCCGGCGTCACCAACGGCAAGACGCTCTACGACCAGAAGGCGCCGATGATCGACGCCAACTACCCGCTGCTCGACGCCCGCCTCGACAAGATGGCGAAGCAGCTCGCCGGCGACGCCCGCCTGCGCGGCAAGGTCTACGTGACCCAGTACATGGACGTCACCAAGGACGACCGCGGCCAGTACTGCACCGGCCTGACCCAGAAGGAGATCGAGGCCGGCAAGGTCCCCGGTGACACCTCCAGCACCGACGGCATCAACCAGGCCGAGATGACCTGGGCCGACACCTACGTCCAGGACGGCCTCAACGCCAAGGTCAAGGCGAACGTCGACAAGGCCAACGCCAACGGCGGCGCCCAGCTGGTCTGGGTCGACGGCATCAAGGAGGAGTTCAAGAACAACGGCTACTGCGCCCAGGACCGCTACATCCGCACCCTCTTCGAGTCCGGCCTGTACCAGCGCGGCATCGACGGCGCCTTCCACCCCAACGCCGAGGGCCACCTCTTCGGCTACGCCAAGCACATCGAGCCCAAGCTCGCGACCGACCTCGGCATCGGCGGCACCGCCCTGCCGCTGCAGCTCGACGACGCCGGCCAGCTCGCCGACGGCCTGCACTCCTGGATCGCCAATCTCGACAAGACCGGGGGCCTCGACGCCCTCACCAACGCCCTCCCACTCGGCGCCCGCGACCAGGTCCAGACGTTCCTGCGCGACAAGTTCTTCGGGAAGTTCCTGCCCTTCCTCGAGACCAACTTCTCGAAGGGCTACACCAGCGTCACCGAGCTCTCCGAGAAGCTCGACGACCTCGACGGCGACGGCGTGCCGGGCGTGGACGCCTTCGGCGTCGCCAACCTCGACCTCGACATCAGCGGCGACATCCAGCCGAAGCTGCCCTCGAAGCAGTACGACGTCACCCTCACGATCAAGGGCTCGGTCGCCATGGACCCCGACCTCGCCCTCAAGGCCGGCGAGATCGGACTCACCAACGGCAAGACCGACGGCAAGGCCGAGTTCTCCCAGACGGTGAAGCTGCACTTCGACTTCACCAAGCCCATCAGCGACAACCTCCGCCTCACGATCGACAAGGAGGGCCTGAGCGGCCAGATCAAGGTCAACCTCGGCGCCGACTTCGGCGGCACCGACGGCCCGGCCAACGGCACCGACCGCCCGCCGCTCGCCTTCAACGCCGGCGGCCTCGGCCTCAAGGCCGTCGGCCCCGCCAACGCCAACGTCGTCCTCGGCTACTCGATCAAGGACCCCAACGGCGACGGCCGCATCGACGCCACCGAGATGGGCCGCCCGCTCGACTGGGTCAGCGCCAAGTGCATCTCCGGCGCGGTCAACGTGAACCTCAACGCCTCCGCCAGCCTCGTCGGCTTCAGCTCGAAGCTGGGCTCGGTGAAGATGGTCGACGCCAACCTGTGCGACGGCTTCGACCCACCG
>DATAGR010000446.1:0-1819 GCA_036263575.1 Aquihabitans sp.
GGGTGGGGGAAGTTCGCGCCGATCAAGACCCAGTGCCGCATCGACACCCCGCGCGCGTTCCAGCGGGTGGCGCCCGGGTCGGTGGCGATCGCCGGGATCGCCTGGTCGCAACCCGACGGCATCGGCCGGGTCGAGGTGCGCCTGGACGGCGGGCCCTGGCAGGACGCCGAGCTGGCCACCGAGGTGAGCGGCAGCACGTGGCGGATGTGGCGGGCGAGGGTCGAGCTCGGCCCCGGCAGCCACACCGTGACCGTGCGGGCGACGGACGGCGCCGGCCGGACCCAGCCCGAGGAGCGGGTGCCCCCGATCCCGGACGGGGCGACCGGGTGGCCGAGCACCATCTTCACGGTGGCCTGACCCGTCCGGCGTCCCGGGTGGCGGGGCGCCCGGACGGGCCAGATGATCGTCCCCGCTCCCGCCGGCGGGCGTGACCGAAACGTTACGAGCCGTGAGTGAACCATGTTCGACGCGATACCGAACACCCTGTTGCATCGGCCCGGGAACAAGCCCGGGCCAGTTCGAGGAGGAACCCGACGTGCGAAAGATCCAGCGACTGGCCGCCGTAGGCGCCACCGCCGCCCTGGCCGTGGCCCTGGGCGCCTGCAGCAACTCCGAGGCCCCCTCGACGGCGGCCCCGGCCCCGTCGTCCTCGGCGGCCCCGTCCTCGTCGGCCTCGGCCGCGCCGAGCAGCAGCGCCATGGCGATGGGTGACGGCGTCACCACCACCGCCGACATCTTCGGCCCGGCCTGCTCGCAGGTGCCCACGGAGGGCGAGGGGTCCGCCGAGGGCATGGTCGACGACCCGGTGGCCACCGCGGCCAGCAACAACCCGCTGCTGACCACCCTGGTCACGGCCGTCGGTGCGGTCGACGGTCTCGGCGACACGCTGAACTCGGCCGAGGCCCTCACCGTGTTCGCGCCCTACAACGACGCGTTCACCAACCTGTCGGGCACCATCGGCGAGGAGGCGTTCAACGCCATCCTGGCCGACCAGGCGCAGCTCGGCCCGATCCTGCAGGGCCACGTGTCCACCACGCGGATGGACGCCGAGGGTCTCGTCGAGGCCGGCTCGATCGACGTCCTGTCGGGTGGCTCGGTCACCGTCGGCGGCTCCGCCGACGCCCCCACGTTCGACCTCGGTGGCGGCGCCGCCAACAACCTGTGCGGCAACATCCCCACCTCGAACGCCACCGTGTTCGTGATCGACACCGTGCTGCTGCCGGCCAGCTGACACCAGCGGTCGACCGCCCAGGGGCGGCTCCGGGACTCCCGGGGCCGCCCCTGCGGCGTTCCCGGACCGGCGACGAGCGGGCGTCGCGGGGCGCCGACCGGCACCGTCCCGATCGGGTTGCTGTGAGCACGGTCGCGACCAAGATCGCAACTTTGTGCGGGCGTTCACAAGCGGCTACCGTGGTTCCCAGTCGCCGTCAAGCCCCGAACCCGGCAGTCCCGGGTCCGCGGGGCGCTCCGGGTCGTGAGGATCCGCCGACCGGCGTCCGCCCGCACGTCGACGCCCGAGGAGCCCCGACCCGTGACGCAGTCCGCAGACGCCCACCCAGGCGCCGGAGCCGGGCCGCGGACCATCCCCGAGGCCACGGTGGCGCGGCTGGCGGTCTACCTGCGGATGCTGGGCGAGCTGGCCGAGCAGGGCCACAGCACCGTGTCCAGCGACGAGCTCGCCGCGGCCACCGGCGTCAACCCCGCGAAGCTGCGCAAGGACCTGTCCTTCATCGGCTCCTACGGCACCCGCGGCGTCGGCTACGAGGTCGCCGCGCTGCTGGCGCAGCTGGAGCGCGTGCTCGGGCTCGACCACCGGCAG
>DATAGR010000447.1:0-6636 GCA_036263575.1 Aquihabitans sp.
CGGGACCTCGTCGTCCGGCGCCGGCGTGGCGACGATGGCGACGCTGCGTACGAGGTGCGGGTGGGTCACGGCGAGGGCGGCGGCGACGCGCCCGCCGGCCGACCAGCCCACGACGTCGACGGGACCGACGTCGAGCGACGCCACGACCGCGGCGGCGTCCTGGGCGTGGCCCACGATGGTCGGGACGGTCGTGGCGGGCAGCGCCGTCGAGTCGCCGTAGCCGGCGCGGTCGAAGGTCACCAGGCGGACCCCTGCCGCGGCGGTGGCGTCGGGGTCCGGGTCGAACCGGCGCGAGCCCGGCGCGCTCTGCAGGAGGACGACCGTCGGCCCGTCGGCCGGGCCCCGCACGTCGACGGCGATCGTGCGACCGTCGGGCGTCGGGACCCGGTGCGTCGTGCGGTCGGCGGGTGGGGTGGTGGGGGAGGTGTGGTTCGTGGTCATGGGGGCCACGGTGCGCCCCTCCGGGTGACACCGTCCTGTCACCGTCTTCGGAGGACGCTCGTAGGGTGGGCGGATCAACCGCACGGACCGGCTCTACGCCATCGCCGAGGCCCTGCGCGCCGCCGGCCCCCGGGGGTTGACGTCGGCTGCCCTGGCCGACCGGCTGGAGGTCGCCACCCGCACCGTGAAGCGCGACATCACCGCCCTCCAGGAGGCGGGGGTGCCCATCGCCGCCAGCGGTGGCCCGGAGGGGGGCTACGTGCTCGACGCGGCCGCCACGCTGCCGCCGGTCACGTTCACGGTCGGTGAGGCGGTGGCCGTCGCCGTGGCCATGAGCACCCGCCCGGGGCAGCCGTTCGCCGCCGACGGCCGCCGGGCCCTGACCAAGCTGCTCGGCGTGGTGCCGCCCGACGCCCTCGATCGGGCCGAGACCCTGGCCGGGCGCGTGTGGGTGCGCGGCGCCGAGGCCGCCGAGCCGGACCGGCGCACGGCCCAGCGGGTGGTGGAGGAGGCGGTCCGCACCGCGACCGTGGTGCTCATCGACTACGTCGACCGCAACGGCGCCACCAGCATCAGGCGGCCCGTCGACCCGCTCGGGCTGGCCCACGACCGTGGGACCTCATTCCTGCTGGCCTGGTGTCGGCAGAAGGACGACGGCCGCTGGTTCCGGCTGGACCGGATCACCGCCGCCCACCCGACGAACGAGCCCGCCACGCCGCGCGACGTCACCAGCGCGTTCGGCGTGCCGCCGGCGGACGTCGGGCCGGTCACGTTGACGTGACCGACGGCCCGCCCCGTCCGCCGGACCGCCCTCGGGAGCCCGGCTTCGGCATCGACGACGTCCTCGGCGGGCCGGCGCCCTGGACCGTCATGATCCGCCGCGGCCTGCGCCGGCGCTGCCCGCGCTGCGGTGGCGGGCGCCTCTTCCGGACGCGGTACCGGCTGGAGGACCGGTGCCCGACCTGCGGCTACCGGTTCGAGCGCGAGCCGGGCTTCTTCCTCGGGGCCTGGTTCCTCAACTTCATGCTGGTGGAGACCGTCCACTTCGTGCTGGTGATGGCGTTCATCGTGTGGAAGGCCTCGCACCCCGACGCCGGGCTCGCCGTGCCGCTGGCGCTGGGCCTGGCCAGCGGCGTGGCCCTCCCCATCGCCTGCTACCCCTGGTCCCAGACGGTGTGGGCGGCGATCGACCTGGCCATGACGCCGCTCGAGCTGGGCGAGATCGTCGACGCCGCCGACGCCGCCGACGCCGCCGACGCCGCCCGAGCCTCCGACGCCGCCCGAGCCTCCGACGCCATCGACCCCGACGACGGGTAGGCACGGTCCGTGCGAGATCACGACGGCGGCCCCCGACCGATCGCCTACGGCCCGGACCCCGAGCAGGTCGGCGACCTCCGGCTCCCGGCCACCGCTGGGCCCCACCCGGTGGTCGTGCTGCTCCACGGCGGCTTCTGGCGCGCTCGTTACGACCGCAGCTCGACGGTCGCCCTGGCAAAGGACGTGGTGCGTCGTGGGTGGGCGGCGTGGAACGTCGAGTACCGGCGGGTCGGCCAACCCGGAGGCGGTTGGCCCGGCACGCTCGACGACGTGGCCGCCGCCGTCGACCACCTCGCACCGCTGGCCGACGACGAGCCCCTCGACCTGACCCGGGTCGCGGCGGTGGGGCACTCGGCCGGTGGGCACCTGGCGGCGTGGACGGCGGCTCGGGCCGCGCTGCCGGCCGGGGCGCCCGGTGCCGACCCGGCGGTGCGACCGGTGGCGGCGGTCTGCCTGGCCGGCGTCCTCGACCTGCGAGGAGCGGCCGACGAGCACCTGGGCGACGGCGCCGCCGTGGGGTTCCTCGGCGCCCACCCCGAGGACGCGCCCGAGCGCTACGGGCTCGCCTCGCCGATCGACCGACTCCCCTCCGGCGTGCCGACCCGGTGCGTGCACGGCCGCCTGGACGACGTCGTGCCGCCCGACCAGTCCGCCCGGTTCGTGGCCGCCGCCACCGCGGCCGGCGACGACGCGTCCCTCGCCCCGTTCGACGGGGACCACTTCGACGTGCTCGACCCCGGCCACGAGAGCTGGACGGGCGCGGCCGCCTGGCTGGCCACCCACCTCGACCGCTGAGCGGCCGCCCGCCTCCTGAGCGGCCTGGCTCAGGCCTCGGGCGCGGGCGGCGTGGCGGTGGTCGGGCTCGACCCCGGGACCCGGCGGGCGGGGCGCTCGCCGGCCCACCGCCGCAGCGCCTCGGTGCCGGCGCCGGCGTCCGGCGCGAGGACGAGCAGGTGGTCGTGGTCGGCCAGCCGCGTGTCGCCGTCGGGCACGACGACGTCGTCGCCACGGATCAGCGCCGTCACCCGGCAGCGCGCCGGCAGCGGCACCTCGCGCAGGAGGCGTCCGGCCACCGGCGACGCCGGGCCCAGGTCGAGCTCCACCAGCTCGCCGCCCAGGCGGTCGACCGGCACGGTCTCCACGACGGCGCGCCACGGCTCGGGTTCGGCGGCGAGGCCGAGGCGGCGGGCGAGGGGCGCGACGGTCATGGCCTGCGCCGCCGTCGACAGGACCACCACGAAGAAGACCACGTTGAAGATCGTGAGCCCGGCGGGGTGGCCGTCGATCAGCGGGAAGGTCGCCAGGACGATCGGCACCGCGCCCCGCAACCCGGCCCACGCGATCAGGGTGAGCTCCCGTGGGCGGTAGCCGAACCACGGCAGGAGCACGCCGACGGCGAACGGGCGGGCGACGAAGGTGAGCACCACGGCGATCAGGAGGCCACGGCCGGCCTGCTCGGGGAGCTGCGAGGGGAAGACGAGCAAGCCGAGCAGGAGGAACAGGCCGATCTCGGCCGCCTCGCCCAGCGAGGCGTGCAGGCCCCGCACGAGCCGGAGGTGGCGGGTGACCCGCCCCCCGATGACGACCCCCGCCACGTAGGTCGCGAGCAGGCCGGAGCCGCCCACCAGGGTGGCCAGCCCGAAGGCCAGGCCCCCGGCGGTGAGGGCGGCCACCGCGGCGGTGGCCGACGAGTGGAACCGGGCGCGTTGCAGCACCACGGCCGCCGCCACGCCGACCGCGACGCCCACCAGCGCGCCCCCGCCCAGCTGGCGGAGGCCGAACGCCAGCCACTCGTCGGCCGACGGCGACCGGCGCGTCGCCTCCAGCACGCCCACGGTGAGCAGCACGGCGGTGGGGTCGTTGAACCCGGACTCCACCTCCAGCAACGACCGCACGCGACCGGGGATGGGTGCGTCGCGCAGGGCCGAGAAGATGGCGGCCGCGTCGGTCGACGCCACGACGGCGCCGAGCAGGAGGGCGGTCTCCAGCTCGACGTCGAGGAGCGGTCGGGCCACCAGGGCGACCACGCCCATGGTGAGGCCCACCCCGGCGGTGGCCATGAGGGCGGCGGCCGGACCGGCCTCGCGCACCGCCGCCGTGGGGGTGGAGAGCCCACCGCTGAAGAGGACCAGCACCAGCGCGGCGATGCTCGCCCCCTGGACCCAGTCGAGGTCGGCGAACCCGACGTCGACCCAGCCGAGGCCGTCGCTGCCGAGCGCCATCCCGATCGCCAGCGAGACCAGCAGGCTCGGCACCGGCGTCCGCCGCACCACCGTCGTCCCCAGCAGCCCGAGGGCCAGCAGCGCGGCGACGGCGAGGATGACGCCGTCGATCGGCAGGCTGGCCTCCACCGCGCCAGCCTCGCACAGCGCCCCCCGGGCGCTTCGGGGGCGCCCGGCTCAGGCGACCAGCTCAGCCGACCGGCTCAGCCGACCGGCTCAGCCGACCGGCTCAGGGGCCGGGGACCGGCCGGGGACCGGGTTCAGGCGGTCGGTGCGCCGGACGACGGCGTGGGGGCCGATGTCGTCGCCGGGGCGGTGCGGCGCCACAGGGCACGGGCCGGCACGAAGAGCACCAGGCCGAGCAGGAGCCACGGGGCCATCGTCGCCAACCCCAGCGCGATGGCCCTCCCACCGTCGGTGAAGCGGTCGGCGGCGTCGTGCCAGAGGCGGGAGAACCCGGAGCGCTCGACCGGGCTGGTGAGGACCGCCGGCTCGTCGCCCTTCTCGTGCAGCGCCACGGTCAACGTCGAGAGGGACGTCTGGTCGTCGAGCAGCTGCTGGCGACCCTGGAGCTGCTCGATCTCGCCCTGGACCACGGCGAGCCGGTCCCGGACCGAGAGGATGTCGGGGATGTTCTCGGCCCGACCGAGGACGAGCTGGATCTGCTCGCGCTCGGACTGCAGTGCCTCGAGGCGCGACGCCACGTCGGTGTACTCGCCGGTGACGTCCTGGCTCGACGTGGTGACGGCCTGGACGTCGCCGACCTCGCCGACCTGGCCCACCACGGCGTCGAAGCGCTCGGCCGGGACCCGCAGGGTCAGCGAGCCGCGGGGCGCGTCGTCGAGCGCCGACGTCTCGCTGGCCGAGACGAACCCGCCGGCGCCGGTGGCGATCGTCCGGAGGCGGCCGGTGGCGGCTTGGAACCGGCCCTTCGCGACCTCCAGCTCGAGGCTGCCGGTGCGGATCACCTTGGGCTCCACGGGCGCCTGGCCGGCGACGGCCCGGACCCTCGCCTCGTCCTCGCCGCCGCCCCCACCTCCGGCGCTCTCCTCGACGGCGACGTCGCCGTCCGCCGCCAGCGCCGCCCCGGTCGGCACGGTGGTGGACGCCTCGGGCGCACCGGGTTCCACGGCCCGCCCGGCCGAGTCGGCGCCGCCCTCGCTCCCGCCCCCGCCCGCTCCCGCCGAAGCGCCGGTGAAGCCGTCGTCGTCCCGGCCGGGCCCCGAACCGATGAGGGCGGCGACGCCGAGCAGGGCCACGACCACGATCGCGGCGGCGGCGAGCCGGCCCCGGCGGTCGAGGCGCCGGCCGGGGAGGGGTGCGGCGGTCCACGCCGGGCGGCGGAGGCGGGTGCGGTCAGCGGGGTGATCGGCCATCGGGGGCTCCTCGGTCGGCGGGGCCGTCGCCGGTGCGGCGTCGACGGAGCTGTGACGACGCCGGGACCGGCCCGGTTCCCGACCGCTTCGGTGGGGGCCGGCCGTCGTAGCCTGGTCCGGCTGTGGACCGACCCGACCCCAACGCCGAGCCCGCCGGCGGCGACCGCTGCCCCCAGTGCGGCCACGAGGTCGGCGACGCCTGGTTGGTGTGCGCGTGGTGCGGCCGCCAGCTCGCGGCGCCGGCCGAGCTGGCTGAGGGCGCTCGGTTGTCGGACGGGCGCTACCAGATCCTGCGGGTCATCGGCCGGGGCGGCTTCGGCATCACCTACGAGGTCGGCGACCGCCGGCTCCAGCGCCGGGTGGCCATGAAGGAGCTGTTCCCCGAGTCGGCGGTGCGCCACGGGTCGCTCGTGCTGACCCCACCGCAGGGCCGGGCCGCCTTCCGGACGGCACGCGACCGCTTCCTGCGCGAGGCCCGGGTGCTGGCCCGCTTCACCCACCCGGGCATCGTGCGGGTCTACGAGGTGTTCGAGGAGCACGGCACCGCCTACCTGTGCATGGAGCTGCTCGAGGGCCGCACGCTCATCGAGCTGCTGCAGCAGCGGGGGCGCCCCTTCCCCGAGGCCGACGTCGTCGACGTGGCCACCCGGGTCTCGGCCGCCCTGCGACCCGTGCACGCGGCGGGCGTGCTGCACCGCGACGTCAACCCGTCGAACGTGATGGTGACGCACCACGGGCGCATCGTCGTGATCGACTTCGGCCTGGCGCGCGACTACGACCAGGACCAGACCGTGGGCATGACCCGCGTCGTCACCCCCGGGTACGCGCCGCTCGAGCAGTACCGCGGCGAGGGCCACTTCGGCCCGTCGACCGACGTCTACGGCGTCGCCGCCACCTGCTACCGCCTGGCCACGGGCAAGGTGCCGCGGTCGGCGATCGAGCGCGACGCCGGCGCCGAGCTGGCCCCGCCCCGCCGCCTCAACCCGGCGATCTCCAAGGCGGTGAGCGACGCCATCCTCGACGGCCTGGAGCTGGAGCCCACGCACCGGCCCCAGGACCTCGACGCCTTCCTCGCCCGGCTCGGTGTCCGCCGGCTGCCCGACAGCCCCCGCTCGTCGCTCGTCGACACGATGCCGCCGCCCCCTCCGGCCGCGCCGCCCGCCGACGGGCCGCCCTCGAGCGGTCCGGACGGGCGGTCCGCCACCGGCGCCGGACGCCTCGCGGCGGCGACGGCGACGGCGGCGGCTGCGGCGGCGGCCGGCGCGGCCGGTGCCGCGGCC
>DATAGR010000448.1:0-2696 GCA_036263575.1 Aquihabitans sp.
CGGTGGGGAGCCGGTCCACCTCCACGGTGGCGCCGGCGTCGGCGATCGCCTCCTGGAGGGTGGCGACGGCGGACGCTGCGACCGGGTTGAGGTCGACCTGTTGGAACGTCTCGGTCGTGCGGCCGACGCGCGAGAACGACAGCAGGTCGTTGATCAGCGTCTGCATGCGCTTGGCGCCGTCGACCGCGAAGGCGATGTACTCGTCTGCCCGCTCGTCGAGCTGGCCGCCGTAGCGGCGCTGGAGCAGCTGGCAGAAGCCGGTGATCTTGCGGAGCGGCTCCTGGAGGTCGTGGGAGGCCACGTAGGCGAACTGCTCGAGCTCCTGGTTCGAGCGGGTCAGGTCCGCAGCCTGCTCCTCGAGGCGCTCCTGGTTCTCCTCGACCTGCGCCAGCTCCCAGAGGATCCGCTGCCGCATGGCCTCGACGTCGCTGCCGAGGTCCTCGAGGTCGCGTGGGCCCTCGACCGAGATCTCATGGCGCAGCTCGCCCGAGGCGACCCGTCGGGCGTCGCTCGCCAGCGCGGCGACCGGTGCGATGACCCAGCGGTTGAGCGCCACCCACGTCGCCGCCAGGCCGGCGGCCGCGAGCAGCACGGCCACCGCCGCGGCACGGGCCAGGGCGGTCGTGTGGTCGTCGAGGTCGCGGCGGGCCTCGGCCCGCGTCTCGTCGAGCGCGTCCTGGAAGGCCCGGTAGGCCGCCCGCAGCTGGTCGAAGGAGGACTTCGACCGCCGGAGGTCGGCGTCGATCGCGTCGTCGTCGGCGTCGCCGCGCAGGTCGGCGAGGAGCGGCTCGGCGGCCTCGGTCCGCCAGCGGTCGCTGCGCTGGGTGAACTCGTCGGCCAGGTCGAGGAGGTCGCGCTCGTCGGCGAGGAGGCGCCGGGCCTCGGCCTCCGCCTCGGCCGCCGTCGGCAGCCCGGCCTCGTAGGGCTCGAGGAAGCTCTCGTCACCGGTCAGGGCGAAGCCGCGGATGCCGCTCTCCTGGTCGACCACCGACGCCACCCACCGCCGGGTCTGGACGCCGGCGGGGTCCAGCTGGTCGGCGAGGCGCTCGCGGGCGTCGATGAGCTGGCTGAACGTGTAGCCGACGAACCCCATCCCGATGATGCCGACCAGGCCCACCGCGAGGAACGCCGAGCGGAGCCGGTCGCGGAGCCCCGTCCGCGCCCAGCGCGCCTGCCTCACGGCGCCAGGATGCCGATCAGCGCGAGGTCGTCGGGGTGCCCGGCCTGGAGGTGGGGGCGCTGGACGGCGTCGAGCAGCTCGTCGAGCGTCGCCTGGTCGTGCGGCGGGGAGACGGCGGCCACGAGCTCGAGGAGCCCGTCGAGCTCGAGGCGAGAGCCATCGGGCTGGCGGACCTCGAAGGCACCGTCGGTGTAGGCGAGGATGCCCCAGGACGGCGCCAGCTCGGTGGTGCCGCTCGGCCACCCGCGCTCGGAGCGCACGCCCAGGGGCAGCCCCCGGTGGGCGTTGTCGAGCAGGACGGGTTCGTCGCCCAGGCAGATGGGCGGTGGATGGCCGGCCAGCCGGGAGGTGAGGTGGCGGCGGTCGGCGGTGACGGTGAGGTCGCACACCGTGCAGAACTCCTGCTGCTGGCGCTCGGAGGCCAGGACGTCGTCGAGGGCGGGGAGGATCTCGTCGTCGGGCACGCCTCGGAGCACGAGCGTGCGCCAGGCGATGCGCAGGCACACCCCGAGGGCGGCCTCGTCGGGCCCGTGCCCCGAGACGTCGCCCAGCACCACGCGGACCCGTCCGTCGGGCAACGAGACGGCGTCGAAGAAGTCACCGCCCAGCACGCTGGTCTCGGCGCCGGGCTGGTAGCGGCGGGCCCACAGGAGGCCGGTGTCGTCGAGGACCGGGCGCGGGAGCAGCCCACGCTCGAGGCGCAGGTTCTCGGCCCGGAGGAACTCGGCCTCGCGCCAGCGGGCCCGGGCGGCCTCGGCGGCGGCGCGGGCGACGGCGAACCCGATGGACCGGGTGAGCGCCTCGCCGTCGTGGGCGCCCTTCACCAGGTAGTCGGCGGCGCCCGCGGCGACCGCCGCCATGCCGGTGGCGCGATCGTCGAGTCCGGTGAGGACGATGACCGGGGTGCTGCCGACCAGGCCGAGCACCTGCTCGAGCGCCTCGAGGCCCACCAACCCCGGGAGGCCGAGGTCGACGAGCGCGCAGTCGGGCCGTGCCGCGGCCACCTCGTCCGCGGAGGGCACGCCCGGGTGCCACGTGACGTCCACGTCGGCGAGGCTCTCCTCCAGGCTGGCCTCGACCAGCAGCGCATCGCCCCGATCGTCCTCGACGAGGAGGATGCGGTGCGGCCGTCCGAGGTCGGTCCACGACGGCTTGTCGGCGGCCTGGGGTGCGGGCGACGTGGTGATGGCTGCTCCTGGGGCACGCGCGAGGCGAGACGGGCCCCGGGGCCCGGTTGGATCGGGCGATGCCAGCCGACCGTACCGCCGAGCGTCAAGCGGCGCTCGCCCCAACCACCCGGACGGGTGAATGACGGCCGGCCGAACGGTTGCCCGTATCCCGCAGGTGCCCCGGCCGGGTGAAGTTTCGGGGGTGGGGTCTGACCCCCTCACCTGGGGGACAGAGACCGGGCATGCCAGCCCCCGTGCCCGCTCCGCGCGGGCCCCTGAGCAGGGCGCTCCTCGACCACCTGGTCGATGGGACGCCGCTGGCGCCGTGCGCGCCCCCGCTCCGCATC
>DATAGR010000449.1:0-5914 GCA_036263575.1 Aquihabitans sp.
CGTCGACGTCGACGTCGACGTCGACGTCGACCACGTCGTCGATCACGTCGTCGTCGTCGTCGGCCGGGGCCGGGGCCGGAGCGGGCGGGGTGTCCGCCGGTCCGGCGGCGCCGCCGCAGGAGGCGCTGGTGTCGGACGCAACCGCCACGGTGGTGCCGCAGAGGTTGATCGGGGCCGCGACATCGACGTCGACGAGCGCCGGGTCGGCGTCGTCGGCCGGTGCGGCGGCCGGGGTGCTGGTGGGACAGGTGGTCGAGGTGTCGGCGAGGACGGCGACGGTGGTGCCGCACAGGTCGACGGGTGCCGTGGCGTCGACGTCCACGAGGGGATCGTCGGTCGGGGCGGCACCGGCCGCTGATGCGGCGGTCGTACCGGCCAGCCAGAGGCCGGCGGTGAGCAGCAACAGCCGCAAGGTGAAGCGGAGCATGGATGACATGGGTTCTCCTCCTGGGAGCTCGGGGGTGCGGACCGGGGCGGGCGCCCCGGTCGTCCTTCTCGTGCTGGACCGGCCGCCGCACGACGTGCGGTCGGTGGCCGGGGGAGGGGTTCAGTCCGGCGCCACGTCGGGCTCGGCGGACGGGGTGCTCGAGGGTCGGCGCTCCGGCCCCGACGGGGCTGCCTCCGCGGTGGGGCAGGCGTGGGGGTCCGGGGCCGACGCGACGGCGAGGTGGGCGGTGGGGGTCGTGTGGCCGGTGGGGCCGCTGCACTGCGGAACCGCCGTGGCCGGGGGAGCGTCGGTGGGCGCGGGGAGCGCCGGGCCGGCCGGCTCGAGCGTGGTGGCGACGGCGGCGATGCCGTCGATCGCGCCGGACGACGACGGGAGCAGGGCGACCGGTGAGCCGGTCATCGCCAGAGGCAAGGGCAGCGAGCTCGGCACGGCCGGGGCGGAGGTGGCCGTGGCCGGTGCGTCGGCCGCCGAGGGCGGGATCGAGTCGAGCACGAGCGGCGTCGGCGCTGGTGGCGGCAGCTCGGAGGGCACGCTCACGACCGCGGCGACGGGCGGCGCAGGGAGCGCGTCGAGGATCGGGAGCTCGGACGCCGCAGGTGCGACGACCTCGGCGACCGGCGTGACGACCTCGGCCACGGCCGCACCGACCTCGGTGGGGATGGGGGTCACGAGGTGGTCGACGGCGGTCACGACGGGAGCGACGACGGCCACGGGCGGATCGACGAGCGGGTGGGCCACCGGGACCGCGACGGCGAGTGGCGGACGCGCCGTGGCCGACACGTCCCCGACTGCGTCCCGGATCGGCGTGCCGGCGGGAGCGGAGCGCTCGGCGGGGTCGACGGGGGGATCGAGCGGTCCCGAGGTGCCGGCGATCGCGTCCACGACCACCGGCCCCGTCGCCGCCGATGCCGGAGCCGCCGAACTGCTGCCCGACCAGGCGAGCAGCACCAGCACGCCGATCGCCAGGGCGGCAGCCACCCGGGCGATGGTCGACCCGCGACGGGGCGACGGGCGGAGGACGGCCGGTGGGGCGGCAGGGGCGGGGTGGGACGGGTCCATGGCGGCTGGGCACGAGCAGCGACGAGCCGACCGCGTTCCGTGGAGATTCGTCTTCGCTACGTGGCAGTCCTTTCACCCTCAGTGGTGATCCGGAGGGGCACGACCAGGAACAGGCGGATCGACCACAGCGCGCGCTCGGCCGGTGGGGCCAGGTGCTCCCTCCGCTCAGGCTGCGTCACGCCGTCCGGTCTTCGGCCGGCGGCACGCGGAAGCGCTGTTCGATCTCGGCCCGTTCGCGGGCCCAGGCGGCGAGCACGTCCTCGGCGTTGCGGGTGGCGCCGGTGGCGCCGAGCGAGCGCACGGCGGCCGCCCACCTCATGAGGGGGTCCATGGGTCTCCTCCTTCGCGGTCTGCGATCGAAGGTCTCTCCGGCCCCTGGGGGACCTGCGGCCCCCGGTCCGACCTGGACCGTCCTGACGAGACCGCAGCGAGGGATACTCCCCTTCAGGCCGGCACTATTGCGAACCCTGCTTCACCTGTCAAGCTTCGCATGTTGCCCCTGCCTGATCGCCCTCCGAGGCTCACGGCGTGGTCAGCCGGCGGCGGTCGTCTGCTGCTCGCCCCGATCGCGTCGGAACACGTCGACCACGCCGTTGGTGTCGTCCGGCACGAGGTTCGTGGCGCGGGAGGCGAACGCGACGTGCCGGCCGTCCGCGCTCACGACGGGGCTGTCGGAGCTGTCGTTGCCCTCGGTCCCGTCCGCGCTCACGCTGGCGCGCGACACGGCGCCGGTCGTCCGGTCGAGTACGAAGACGTCGTCGCGATCGTTGGTGTCGCCGCTCACCAGCCTGCTGTTCTCCGACCGGTACACCACGAAGCGGCCGTCGTCGCTCACCTCGGGCGCGTAGCTCAGCCCGCCCGGCAGCGGGCTCACCCGGCCGCGGTCGACGATCCAGGCGGCGTCACCGCCCGACTCGCCGAAGGTGACCGTGCGCCCGTCGTCGCTGACGCTCGGCCAGTACGCGTTCCCCTCGAGGTAGCTGAGCCGGTCGAGCAGCTGGTCCCGCCGGTCGTAGAGCCAGATCTCGTCGGCCACGCCGAACTCGACCGCAGTGGTGATCGTCATGGCGACGAAGCGACCGTCGCCGCTGAGGTCCGGGTGCTTCGCCTCGGTCCCTCGGCCGCTGGGAACCACCTCCGTGCTGCCCAGCTGCCGGTCGCGCACGACGACCTGGCTACCGGAGACGTACGCCAGGAAGCGGCCGTCGTCGCTGAGGGTCGGTCCATGGGCGTCCACCGCCTCGCGCGTGGTCGTGCCGGTCTGGAGGTCTCGCACGAAGACGTCGATCAGGCCGTTGGTGTCGCCCGCCACCAGGTTCGATGCCGCCGAGGTGAAGGCCACGAACCGGCCATCGCCGCTGAGCGCGGGCCCCTCGAACGCCGCGGACAGGCCGTTGCCCTGGCCGCCGTTCGACGAGACGCTCACCCGGGTCGTGGTGCCGGCCTGGGCGTCGTGCACGAAGGCGTCGCTCGTGGCGTTGGTATCGCCCGACACGAGGTTCGACGCGTTCGACGCGAAGGCGACGAAGCGGCCGTCGTCGCTGATCGCCGGCGACGTGCTCGACCCGTTCCCCTGGGCGCCGCTCGTGCTGCGGCTCACGCGCGAGATCTGCTCGCAGCCCGCCGTGACGAGGAGCGCCAGCACCACGACGCCGCACCGACGGATCCGAACCGCGCTTCCGGACATGAAGCAACCCCTCCGCTCGACCTCAGCAGCTCAGGTCGGCAAGGCGCGGCGCGCCACCCCAAACGGGGCGAGGGGCGGTCGCGCTGCTGCACGCAGCGCGCGGGCCGTCGGCGTCGCCCTCGTACGGCGGCCGAGCCGGCACACGGCGAGGGGGGTCGGCCGCCGACGTCACCGTCCGCCGCACCCTCATCGGTGCCCCCTGACGGGCGGCGAGGACCTCAACGCGGACTGTGGCACGATCCGTGCCGTGGGCGGGAGCGACGGGGACGTCCGTGGGCGCCGAGCCGACGCAGAGGCGGTGGAGAAGGCGCTGGCCGACGGTCGACCCGTCGTGCAGCGGGCGTTCCCCCCAACCCTCGCGCACCGGCGCGGCCGGGCCGCACCGCCTCAGGCGGAGGTCGCGAAGCGCCGTTCCATGGCGTCGGCAAGGTCCCGGAGCTGGTTGGGGCAGTGGCCGTCGAACGACGAGCCGTGCATGCAGGCGATCGTTCGCACGGGGAGCTCGGCGAGACGGCGCACCGTCGGGCCGAACAGCGTCGTCGGCGCGGTGTAGCCGAAGAGCTCCTCGCCGGCCATCGACCGCTCGATCAGGTCGTCGTCCGTCACCGCGGGACCATCACCGGGCTGGGTGAAGAGGTCGCTGGCGAGCAGCGTCCCCCGGTCCTCCTCGAACCACAGCGCGGCGTCCCAGCCGTGGGGCACGTGCGGCGTGGGGAGCACGCGCAGCCGCTTGCCGCCCAGGTCGACCACCTCGTCCTCCTCCACCGTGCGGATGGTCCGGTCGGGCGGCGAGCCCGTCGACAGGGTCGACCCCGACGCGCCGAGGAGGAGCTGCGCGTGCGGTGCGACGCCCAGCCACTGCGGCACGGCCCCCGACTCGTCGCCCTCGACGTGGCTGTACGACAGCCAGCGGAGGCGCTCGACGGGGAGGAGCCGGGCCACCGCGGCGAGGGTCCCGTCGAACATCTCGGCCGGACCGCTGTGGACCAGGACCGGCTCCTCGGCCCGCAGCAGGAACTGGTTGAACGTGAAGCCGCCCGCCGGGCCGTCGTCGAGGGTCGAGATCCGGAACACGTCCGGTGCGATCTCGTCCACCCGCGCCGTCATGGCCCTTCACCTCGCGCGATGGCGGGAACCTCGCGACGCACGACGCGGACGAACCGACGCCGTGCGCCTCGTGGCGTCAATCGCCCTCGTCGTTGATCTCGCCGTCGCCGATCCGGTCCTCGCCGGCATCGTCGGAGCAGGCCGCGCCGCCGCCGATCAGCAGGATCCCGGCGAAGAGGGCGGCGAGCAGCTTCTTGGACGTGGTGGTTCGCATGGGTTGCCGCTACCCGGCTCGGTCTGGCCGACACGAACCCCCGCGGCCTCGTCCGTCCCCAGGGGCGCCGGTCGGCCGCGCTCGCGGCCGGCGCCCCGATTACGCCCCGACGGGCGAGGACCGCCGACACCCGGCGCGCTATGGTCGCCCGGTCATGGACCTGGGCACCCGCGACCCCGAAGTTGGCGCGTCGTCGGTGGCCGAGCCGCCGCGTGAGGGCATCCTCGGCGATCGGGCCCGGCTCATCGCCCTGACGTTCCTGATGCTGTTCACGCAGCTCGCGCTGATCCGGTGGCTGGGCTCGCAGGTCTTCTACCTGTCGTACTTCTCGAACTTCGTGCTGCTCGGGAGCTTCCTCGGCATCGGCCTGGGCTTCCTCTGGGCGGGGCGAGGCGGGCGGGCCCTCTACCCCTACGCCCCGCTGCTCCTCGGCGCGCTGCTCCTCTACGTCGAGGTGTTCCCCGTGCCCCTCGAGGTCCAGACCGAGGGCCTCATCTTCTTCAACACCATCGAGCCCCGCAGCGCCGTGCCCCGCGAGGTGGTGCTCATCATCCTGTTCGTCGCGGTCGCGGCGATCATGGCTGCCATCGGCGACGGCGTCGCTCGCACGTTCGGCCGCTTCGAGCCGCTGAGCGCCTACCGCCTCGACCTCATCGGGAGCGTGGCGGGCATCGCCGGCTTCACGGTGCTGTCGTTCCTCGGGACCCGCCCCATCGTGTGGGGGCTGATCATCGCCGCGTGCTTCGCCCTCACCGTCGCCCCCCGGCCCACGTGGCGGCCCGTGCTGGCCGGCGTCGGCGTGGTCGCCATCATCGTGCCGTTGGCCATGGAGGCGTTCGAGGACAACGTGGTGTGGTCGCCGTACTACCGGATCACCTACGAGGAGAACCAGTTCGGCGGCTACGACACCAAGGTCAACCAGAGCCCGCACTGGAACCAGATCCCCACCGCCGACAACGTGCTCTACCAGTTCGTCTACGAGAACGTGGCCGAGCCGGAGGGCGGCGACACGCTCATCATCGGCGCAGGTTCGGGCAACGACGTCGCGGCCGCGCTGCGTCGAGGCGCCAGCCACGTCGATGCCGTCGAGATCGACCAGCGGTTGGTCGATCTGGCCCGGGAGCGCCACCCCGACCGGCCGTGGGACGACCCCCGGGTGGAGGTGCACGTCGACGACGGCCGGGCCTTCATCGAGCGCACCGAGCGCACCTACGACAAGATCCTGCTCGCCCTCCCCGACTCGCTGACGCTGGTGCAGGGTGCGTCCTCGGTCCGCCTGGAGTCGTACCTCTTCACGATCGAGGCGGCGCGCACGGCGCGCGACCACCTGGAGCCCGGCGGCGTGTTCGCGATGTACAACTTCTACCGCGAGCCCTGGCTGGTCGACCGGTACGCGAAC
>DATAGR010000450.1:0-7679 GCA_036263575.1 Aquihabitans sp.
CGGTGGGCGGCAAGACGGGCGCCCGGTCGCGCACGCCCTCGCCGGTGATCGGTACCGCGGCCGGGGGCGTCGCCCCCGGCGCGCCCGCTGCTCCCTGCTCGTCCACGTCGGCCTCCTCGGTCGGTCCCGGCGCCGCCGTCCCAGCCTCGCGCCCCGACGGGCGGCGTGGCGGGCAGGGCACCCGGTCGTCCGACGACGCTCCTGTCCCGCCGGTTCCCGCCGCCCCGAGATCACCCGACGCGGGTCAGATGGGGAACCGCCGCTGGATCCAGTCGGCGAAGACGGGGTCGACCAGCCGGTAGGCGTCGTCGACGCGCAGGAGGTGGCCGCGGTCGACCAACCGGCGACGCGCGTTCTGCGCGGTCCCGCCGGCCAGGCCCAGCACCTCGGCCGCGGTGCCGAACACCGACCCTCCCGAGGCCAGGACCCGCAGCACGACCCGCTCGCCTTCCTGCAGCCCGGAGTAGAGGCGCTCGTTGCCGTCGGCGGTCGCCGCCCGCACGCCGGCGAGCGCCTGCTCCCACGTGGTGAGGTCGGCGTCCTCACCGGGCGCCACGAGCCGCCAGGCCGCGTCGGCCGCCTGCATGGCCCGCTGGGGGTGGCCGTCGACGAACGCGGCGATCCGCTGCGGTAGCGGGCCGGCGCCCCGGCCGGTGTCCTCGAACCCGGTGGCGACGAGGTCCACGACCTCCGCCGTGCTCAGCGGGCCGATCTCGACGAGGTCGGCCTGGGCGTAGAAGGGCTCGGCCTGCTCGGTGAAGAGGGTGCGCATCATGGACGGTTCGGACCCGGCGAAGACGAGGCCCATCTCCTGGTAGTGGTGCTGGAGGTGGGTGCGGAGGAGACCGGCCGCGCCGTCGACGCGGGCGATGCCGGCGAACTCGTCGACGATCACGATCGTCGGCGTCTCGGCCACGGTGCGGGTGAGCACCTCGAGGAGCGCATGGGTCGTGAGCAGCGGGTCGGCTCGCTCCTTGGTGGGGGCCCGCAGCTCGATGCGGACCAGGCCGAGGTTGAGCGAGGCGGCTGCCGCGATCTGGGCGGCCCGGGCGGCGAAGGTGCCCGTGACGCGCGCCAGGGCGTCGTCGAGCCGGGCGGCGAGGTCGGCCATCGACGCGACCTCGTACAGGTCGACCCACACCACCGCGGCCCCACCGGCGATGACGTCGGCCGCCACCCGACGAAGCACGCTGGTCTTGCCGTAGCGCCGGGGCCCGAGCAGCGCGGTCACGCGGTGCTCGGTGACGCGCTCGGTCAGGTCGGCCACGAGGTCCAGCCGGCCCCGCACCTGGTGGGGCTCGAGGGGACCCTGGTACGGGAACGGCGACACCTCCACGGCCGAAGGGTACCACGAATTGGTAGCCACGAGCCGCTGTTCCATGGCAGGTCACACCGCACCCCGAACCTGTCGTCGCCGCCCGGGGACCGGACAGGCCGGGGACAGACCACCGTGCCGATCCGTTCACGTTGGAGGCATGGTCGCGAAACGGCCGCTCCGTACGTTGCCGGCGACCACCACCAAGGGAGCGATGTCCGCCATGCACGAACCACCCGTCCCGTCCCGATCTCGCCGGTTGCGAACCAAGCTGCTCGTCGGAGGCGCCGTCGCCGCGCTCGGCGTGCTGGCCACGTCCGGCGTCGCCTCGGCCCAGGACGCCGATCCCGTCCAGGTGAACCTCGACAACGTGTGGATCCTGCTCTGCGCCGTCCTGGTCATCTTCATGCAGGCGGGCTTCGCGCTGGTCGAGGCGGGGCTCACCCGGGCCAAGAGCGTCGCCAACATCATGATGAAGAACCTGATGGACTTCTGCGCCGGGGCGGTGGCGTTCTTCGCCGTCGGCTACGCCATCGCGTTCGGCGGCGACCTCGAGGGCGGGGGCAAGTTCATCGGTGCCGACGGCTTCTTCCTCGGCGACGGCGCCTTCCAGTACGGCAACCTGACCGTGCCCGTCACGTTCATGTTCCAGGTGGCCTTCGCCGCCACCGCGGCGACCATCGTCTCGGGCGCCATGGCCGAGCGGACCAAGTTCAAGGCGTACCTGATCTACAGCTTCGTGATCAGCCTGATCATCTACCCGGTGGTCGTGCGCTGGCAGTGGGGCGGCGGCTGGCTGTACCAGCTGGGCACGCCCTTCCACGACTTCGCCGGATCGACCATCGTGCACATGACCGGCGGCGTCTGCGCCTTCTGGGGTGCCCGGGCCCTCGGCCCCCGCATCGGGAAGTACGGGCCGGACGGCAAGCCGCGGCCCATCGCCGCCCACAACGTGCCCTACGCCATCCTGGGCTGCTTCATCCTCCTGGTCGGCTGGTTCGGCTTCAACCCCGGTTCGGAGCTGGCCGCCGACGGCGCCATCGGGATGATCGCCGTCAACACCTGCCTCGCCGGGGCCATGGGGGCGCTCACCGCCATGGGCACCGTGTGGCTCACGACCAAGAAGCCCGACGTCTCCATGACCGGCAACGGGCTGCTCGCCGGCCTGGTGGGCATCACCGCCGGCTGCGCGGCCGTCACCCCGATCGGCGCCCTCATCATCGGCGGCGCCGCCGGCGTCCTGGTGGTCTTCGCGGTCGGCTTCTTCGAGTCCGTCGTCAAGGTCGACGACCCGGTCGGCGCCATCGCCGTCCACGGCGTCTGCGGCGCCTTCGGCACCCTGTGCGTGGGCCTGTTCGCCAGCCAGGACGCCGAGGGCTTCTGGAAGCAGGGCCTCTTCTACGGCGGCGGCGCCGACCAGCTCGTCAGCCAGGTCATCGGCGTGGCCGCCGTCCTGGCCTGGGTGTCGGTCACCTCGATCATCCTCTTCGCCGTCATCAAGGCCACCGTCGGCCTGCGGGTGAGCGAGGCCGAGGAGATCGCCGGGCTCGACATCCTCGAGCACGGCACGGCCGGCTACGGCGAGGGCTTCGGCTCGTACGTCGTGCCCGGCGACGAGCCCGTGACCACCGGCGGCACCGAGCCGGCGGGCATGGCCTGAGGCCGGAGGTCGGGCACGGCAGCGCCGCCGTGCCCGACCGGGCCGCTCCACCGGCTCCCCGCGTCGCCCCGTCCGCCCTCCTCCCAGGAAGCCGCCCGCCGCATGACCGTCCCCTCTGCCGAGGATGCCGACGCCCCGACCGACGGCGCGGTGCCCCCACCGGTGCTCGACGAGGACGGGCTGCTGCGCCACCTCGGCCGCTGGGTCCCGATCTCCGACGCCCAGCTGCCGATCGTGCGGCTGCTCGTCGCCCGGTTCGGCCGGCTGGTCCACGCCACGGAGGTGGCCACGGCGTGCAGGGACGCCGGCTACGCCGGGACCCGGGCCGCGCTCCGCTCGCTCGTGCACCGGGTCGGGGTGCGGGTGGCCGACCTCGGCCTCGAGCTCCGCGCCGTCCACGGGGGCGGCCTCGTGCTCGACGTCCGCCGCCCGTCGAGCTGACCGCACCGCCCGGCTCGGGGGACCACCCGGGGCGATCCCGCTGGGCCGTCGAGGCCGCGCACGCGAGCATCGGGGCGTGCCGGACGACGTGCTGCGGGTGAACCGCTCGCTGGAGATCCCCCTCGCGGAGCTCGAGGTGCGGTTCAGCGCGTCGGGCGGGCCGGGCGGCCAGCACGCCAACAAGGCGGCCACGCGCGTCGAGCTGACCTTCGACGCGGCGGCGTCGCCGTCGCTCGACGAGCGCCAGCGGGAGCGCATCACCGAGCGCCTCGGCCCCGTCGTGCGCGTGGTCGTCGACGACGAGCGCAGCCAGCTCCGCAACCGGGTCCTCGCCGAGCAGCGCCTCGCCGCCCGCCTCGGATCGGCGCTCCACGTCGACCCACCGCGGCGGGCCACCCGACCGAGCCGGGGCGCCAAGGAGCGGCGCCTCCGCTCGAAGCGCGAGCGGTCGGAGACGAAGGCCAACCGGCGGCGACCACCGCCCGACGCCTGATCGAGTGCGCCGCACCGCCACGTGCGGGCGCCCGCCGGAACGAGAACGTGTTCTCGTCCCACCGCTAGGGTCGGCCGCCACCCGACCCCACGGAGGCAACCCATGGACCGAGGCAGCCGCTTCGACGGACGCACCGCGATCGTGACCGGCGCGGCGTCGGGCATCGGCCGGGCCACCGCGCTGCGCCTCGCCGCCGACGGCGCGTCCGTGGGGTGCCTGGACCAGGCCGACGCCGTCGAGGAGACCGTGGCGCTGATCCGGGAGGCGGGCGGCACCGCGACGTCGGCGCTCGTCGACGTGCGCCACGAGGACAGCGTGGGGGGTGCGGTGGCGGCGGTCGAGCGCGAGCTCGGACCGACGCGCATCCTCGCCAACGTGGCGGGCGTGCTGCGCTTCGCCCACACCCACGAGATGGAGGTCGCCGAGTGGGACCTCCTCCTCGACGTCAACCTCAAGGGCCCGTTCCTCATGGCCCGGGCGACCATCCCCTCCATGCTCGCCAACGGCGGCGGCGTGATCACGAACGTGGCGTCGTCGGCAGGCATGTTCGGACAGGCGTTCATGGCGCACTACTGCGCGTCGAAGGGCGGGGTCGTCCTCATGACCAAGTCGCTCGCGTGGGAGTACCTCAAGCGCGACATCCGCGTGAACGCCGTCTCCCCCAGCGGCGTCGCCACCCCGATGACCGGCCACGTCGACTTCCCCGAGGGCATCGACTTCGGGCTGATCTCGAAGACGATGGCCGTCGACAACAAGATGCTGTCGCCCGACGATCCGGCCGCCCTAATCGCGTTCCTGTCGTCCGACGAGGCCTCCGGCATCAACGGCGCCGTCATCCCGATCGACCACGCCGTCACCGCCTGACCGGTCCAGCTAGAGCTCGTCGACCTCGGCGAGGTGGTCCACGACGGCCTCCTCGCGCGCCCAGTCGCCGTGGCGGTGGGCGGCTCGGCCGACCAGGTGGGCCGACACGGGCGCGGTCAGGAACTGCAGCACGATCGAGAGCGCGAGCAGGGCGGTGGCGCCCGCCGAGTCGATGCGGAACATGGCACCGATCGCGACCAGCAGCAGGCCCAGCGTGGTCGGCTTGCTGGCGACGTGCATCCGCGTGAACAGGTCCGAGAACCGCACCTGGCCGATCCCGGCGAGGGCACCGAACGCGGCGCCGACCAGGATCAGCACGCTGCCGATGGCGTCGGTCATCGCCGCCTCCCCTCCACGAACCGGGCGAAGGCCGACGTGCCCAGGAACGCCACCAGCGCGACCACCACGCCGACGGTGAGGTAGGTGCCCCGGCCCGTGTAGGCGCCCCAGGCGGCGATGCCGGTGACGACGAGCGTGAGGATGCCGTCGAGCGAGATGATGCGGTCGGCGAGCGTCGGCCCTCGGACCAGCTTGAAGAGGAAGCCGGCGCCACCGATGGCCAGCAGCACCAGCGCGGCGATGATCATCCGTCGACCTCCTCGGGGGCCGCGGTGCTCGCGGCGGTCCACTCGCGGCGCGGCTTCCGTGCCGGTCCGCAGATGCGGTCGACCTCCTCGGCGGTGCCGAAGGCGCGCACGACGCGCCGCTCGAGGTCGGCGATCTCGGCCCTGGTGGCCTCGGCGTCGTCGAACGACAGGACGTGCACGAACAGCACGGCGGGGCGGCCGCGGGCGTCCACCGTGAGCGTGCCCGGCGTGAGCGTGATGGCGTTGGCCACCACGGTGGCCAGCCGGCCCGAGCGGGTGCGCAGCGGCACGGCGACGACGGCCGTGCGGATCTTCGAGCGGCTCGCCGGCAGCACGACCTCCCGGGCGACCCGGACGTTGGTGACGACGAGCGCCCACAGGAACCACGCGAGGAACGAGAGGGCTGGGAGCGGTCGGACCACGAACGGGTCGTCGTTGGTGGGCGAGGGCGGGAAGACCACCACCAGCGCGAGCGCGGCGAGGACGCCGCTCAGGACGTTGGCCGGGCTCAGATCGCCCCACAGCAGGACCCACATGACCGTGAGCCAGGCCACGATCACGGCTCGGGCCAGCGCCGCCTCCGGCGCCCTCACGCCAGCACCGCGTCGATGTAGGCGCTCGGCTCGAGCAGGTCGGCGGCGGCGCGCTGGCACAGCTCGAACAACGGGCCGGCCAGGACGGCGAGGACGAGCGAGCCCACGACGAGGGCTGCGGTGGCCGCCAGCATCGGGGCGGTGCCCCCATGGCGGGCGGTCAGGGCGTCGGTGGGCTCGGTGACCACCTGCGGCTCGCCCCAGAACGCGCCGCCCCAGATCTTCGTCATCGAGTAGAGCGTGAGCACGCTCACGGCCAGGCTGGCGCCGACCACGACCCACGCGCCGGCGTCGAAGCCGGCCTGCACGACGCCGAGCTTGGCCACGAACCCCGAGAACGGCGGCACGCCCGCGAGGCTGAGCGCCGGCAGGAGGAACAGCCAACCCAGCACCGGGAAGCGGCGGGCGATGCCACCCACCTCGGCGAGGCGCGACGAGCCGGCCGAGTGGTCCACCAGCCCGCCCACCAGCAGCAACGTGCTCTTGAGCACGATCTGGTTCATGACGTAGAGGATCGCGGCGGCGACACCGGCCACCGTGTAGAGGCCCAGGCCGAGGATCATGTAGCCGATCTGGCTGACGATGTGGAAGCTGAGGATCCGCTTGATGTCGTTCTGGGCGATGGCCCCGAGCACGCCGACGACCATGGTCAGGCCGGCGATGACGAGGATGAACCCGGCGGGTCGGTCCTCCGGGGCGAACAGCAGCGTCTGGGTGCGGATGATGCAGTAGACGCCCACCTTGGTGAGGAGGCCGGCGAACACGGCCGTGACGGCGGTCGGGGCGGTCGGGTAGCTGTCGGGCAGCCAGAAGAAGAGCGGGAACACGGCCGCCTTGATGCCGAAGACGACGAACAGCAGGAGCGCGAACGCCAGCCGCACCCCCTCGGGCAGCCCGTCCATGCGCACGGCGAGGTCCGCCATGTTGACCGTGCCGGTGGCCGCGTAGAGCAGGCCGACGGTGGCCACCAGGAGCGCCGACGCGATCAGGTTGATCACGACGTAGGTCATCCCGGTGCGGACCTGGTCGGCCCGCCCGCCGATCGTGATCAGCACGTAGCTCGCCGTCAGCATCATCTCGAAGGCCACGAACAGGTTGAACAGGTCGCCGGTGAGGAACGACAGGCCCACGCCGGCGGCCAGCACGAGGTACACGGGGTGGAAGGCCGGTTGCTCCTGTTCGGTGCCGTGCTGACCGGTGGCGAACACGAGGACCGCGAGCAGCACCGGCGAGGCGACCACCAGCATGAGGCCGGTGAGCCGGTCAGCCGCCAGCGAGATGCCGACGGGCGCCTCCCAGCCGCCCATGAACGCCGCCGCCGGCCCGTCGCGGTCGACGCCGACGAGGATGGCGACGGATGCGGCGGTGGTCGCCGTCAGCGTGATGACGCCGATCGCGCGCTGGATGGCCCGACGGCGGGCGACGGCCATCGACAGGCCGGCGGCGAACAGCGGGAGCACGACCGGCAGGGGCAGCAGGACGCGCATCAGGTGTCCTCGCCCATGGCCTCGGCACCCGCATCGGCCTCGGCGCCGGCGGCCGAGTGGGCCTGGAGGTCGACGAGCTCCTCGTCGGTGGGGAGCTGCCGGTCCTCGGCGATGCGCCGGTCCTCGACGTCGTCCTCGACCAGGTCGTCGCCGGTGAGCTGCCAGCTGCGGTAGGCGAGCGCCAACACGAAGGCCGTCACCCCGAACGAGATGACGATGGCGGTGAGGGCGAGGGCCTG
>DATAGR010000451.1:0-1749 GCA_036263575.1 Aquihabitans sp.
AGGTGGGCGACGAACTGATCGATCGCAGAGGTGACGGCGGCCTGGTGCCGTCGAGCGACCGCAGCGGCTCCCTCGGCCTCGACGAGAGCCGGCCGAGGGCCCGGCTCCCGAGCGCCGGCCGACGCCGGGCCGACGTTGGCCTGGACCCGGCTCCTGACCAGCTCGAGCGCGAGCTGCGCCCGACTCAGCTCGACCTCGAGGCCGGGCACATCGAGGGCACCGGCACGACCGCCGCCCGCTCCGGCGTGCACAGCGGCCATGGCGGAGGTGAAGATCCGCTCGGCCTCCGTTGCCAGGTGGCCGAGTCCCATCCACACAGCCTACGAACCGCTCGACGCCCGCTGGGGATGCTCGCGGGTCGGCCCGTCAGGATGCAGCGGCGAAGCCTTCGGCGATGCTGCGAGCCACGGCGGCCGCCCGGTTGCGCACGCCGATCTTCGCCATCAGCTTCTGCAGGTGCGAACGCGCCGTCGCCGGGCTCACCCCCAGCGCCATGGCGATGCTCGGCGTCGACATGCCGGCGACGAGGCAATCGAGCACCTGCAGCTCCCGGGTGGTGAGGCGGTGGGGGTTGCAGCGCTCCTCACGGCGTGCGCTCCCCGAGCCGGCCTCCCCGATGTCCCGTCCCTCCACCACCGCCACGAGGTCTGCGGCGGCGATCGATTTCGACACCGCAGCGTCGGCGCCGGCGGCGAGCGCAGCACGGTGCTGCGTCGCGTCGAGTGATCCGCTGAGGACCACCACCGAAGTCCGATCGGCGACCTCCGCGATCGCGGCCAGGGCCGGAGCCACATCGTTCGACCCGAAGCGCAGGTCGACGACGCAGGCGTCGGGCTGGTGCCGGTCGACGCTGGCCGCCAGCAGCTGCGGTCGGTGGACGACGGACACGATCTCGTGTCCGTGCGCCTCCATCAACATGGAGGTGGTGACGACCACGATGGGGTGGTCGTCGCAGAGGATCAGGCGCATGCCGGGCTCGTCACTGGGGGTGGTCGCGAGGTGGGGAGCCGCACGGAGGGTGTCGGGCGTGTGTACCCCGCGTGTCCGCCGGTAGACCAGCAGGATCGACGCCGGCCTCGACCTGCCGCCGAGGCGTCGTCGACGACGGTCACTCGATCCCTCGTGGTGGAGCGCAGGCGCTCGTGCTCGGGCGCGGGGATCGAACCTCGGCGCCGAGGGCCCGATCGGGGAACATTGCGCCAGGTCACGGAGTTGCAACAGGCATGGCTGATTCAACTGGTGTGTACCTCAACGAGATCGGTGCGGTGCCGCTGCTCACCGCCCAGGAGGAGCGTGACCTCGCCCAGGTGATCGAGCGCGGTGTGCCCGCCCGCGAGCGCCTGGCCGCCGGCACGGGGACCGCCGAGGACCGCCGCCTCGATCGCGCCGCCGCCCGGGCCAAGGACCGGTTCATCCGTGCCAACCTGCGCCTGGTGGTGAGCATCGCCCGCCGCTATCCCCTGCCGCAGGGCATGGAGCTGCTCGACCTGGTCCAGGAGGGCAACCTGGGCCTCGAGCACGCGGTCGACAAGTTCGACTGGCGTCGAGGCTTCAAGTTCTCCACCTACGCGACGTTCTGGATCCGCCAGGCGATCGGGCGAGCCCTCGACCAGAAGGGCAGCCTCGTGCGCCTGCCGGGTGACCGTTCCGCCAACCTGCGCGCCGCGCTGCGCCAGGTCGGCGGCGACGGGGAGGACCTCGACGACGAGAACGCTCGCCTGCACCGGCTGGCCACGCCGACCTCGCTCG
>DATAGR010000452.1:0-2957 GCA_036263575.1 Aquihabitans sp.
GCTGGGTGCCGCCGTACGACGCGACGGTGGTCGAGCGGGTGCTGGCGTCGGGCGCCGTGCCCGTCGGCAAGACCAACCTCGACGAGTTCGCCATGGGGTCGAGCACCGAGAACTCGGCCTTCGGCACCACCCGCAACCCCCACGACCTCACCCGGGTGCCGGGCGGGTCGTCGGGCGGGTCCGCCGCCGCGGTGGCCGCCGGCTTCAGCGCCGTGTCGCTCGGCTCGGACACCGGCGGCTCGATCCGCCAGCCCGCCGCGCTGTGCGGCGTGGTCGGCGTGAAGCCCACCTACGGGCTGGTGAGCCGCTACGGCCTCGTCGCCTTCGCGTCGTCGCTGGACCAGATCGGGCCCTTCGCCACCACCGTGGCCGACGCCGCGCTCCTGCTCGAGGCCATCGCCGGCCACGACCCCGCCGACGCGACCTCCATCCCGCAGGAGTCGCCGAAGCTGCTCGAGCACCTCGACGACGGGGTGGAGGGCTTGCGCGTGGGCATCGTCACCGAGCTCATGGGCGACGGCATCCACCCCGACGTCCTGGCACGAGTGCGGGAGGCGGCCGACGCGCTGGCGGCCGCGGGGGCGAAGGTCGACGAGGTGTCGGTGCCGGCGGTCGACTTCGGGCTGTCGGCGTACTACCTCATCGCCCCAGCGGAGGCGTCGAGCAACCTGGCCCGCTTCGACGGCGTCCGCTACGGCCTGCGGGTCGACGCGCCGACCACCCAGGAGATGATGGTCGCGTCCCGCACCGCCGGCTTCGGCGACGAGGTGAAGCGCCGCATCATGCTCGGCACCTACGCCCTGTCGGCCGGGTACTACGACGCCTTCTACGGCAAGGCCCAGAAGGTGCGTACGCTGATCTGCCGCGACTTCGCCGCCGCGTACGAGCGCTTCGACGTGCTGCTGTCGCCCACGTCGCCCACGACGGCGTTCGAGGTCGGCGCCATCGCCGACCCGCTGACCATGTACCTCAACGACATCTGCACGATCCCCACCAACCTCGCCGGCCACGCCGCCATGTCGGTGCCGTTCGGCACCGGCGCCGACGGCCTGCCGGTGGGGGTGCAGGTGCTGGCGCCCGCCCTCGGCGAGGTGCCCATGTTCCGCGCCGCCGCCGCCCTCGAGGCCGCCGCCCCCACGAAGGAGGCCTGACGTGGCCGACACCGACACCCGAGTCGACGCCGCCGCCCCCACCGCCGCGATCGACGCCTCGCCCGAGGGGCGGGTGCCCACCGACTCGCTCGGCAACCCGATCACGGTGCCCGACAGCGACGACGTCACCGTCGTCACCGCGGCCGACGGCTCGCGCTGGGAGCTTGTGTGCGGCCTGGAGGTGCACGCCGAGCTGGCCACCGCCACGAAGATGTTCTCCGGCGCGCCGAACCGCTTCGGCGACGAGCCCAACACCAACGTCGACCCCGTCACCCTCGGCCTGCCGGGCACCCTGCCGGTCATCAACCAGAAGGCGGTCGAGCTGGCCGTGCGCTTCGGCTGCGCCGTCGGCGGGCCCGGCTCGGTGCGGCGCTCGGTGTTCAGCCGGAAGAACTACTTCTATCCCGACATGCCGAAGAACTTCCAGATCTCCCAGTACGACCAGCCGATCGTGGTCGACGGCCAGCTGGAGCTGGCCTCGGGCCACGTGGTGGGCATCGAGCGGGCCCACCTCGAGGAGGACACCGGCAAGTCGACCCACGTCGGCGGGGCCGGGCGCATCACCGGCGCCGACCACTCGCTCGTCGACTACAACCGCGCCGGCGTGCCGCTGCTCGAGATCGTGTCGCGCCCGCACGTGCGGTCCACCGAGCAGGCCCGCCAGTACGTCGCCGAGCTGCGCGCCATCCTCGTCGCCTGCGGCATCTCCGACGGGAAGATGGAGGAGGGCTCGCTGCGCGTCGACGCCAACGTGTCGGTCCGCCGCGAGGGGTCGAGCGAGCTGCGCACGCGCTGCGAGATCAAGAACCTCAACTCGCTGCGCTCGCTGGGCCGGGCCATCGAGCACGAGGCCACCCGCCAGGCCGGGCTGCACGCCGCCGACGAGAAGGTCGTGCAGGAGACCCGGCACTGGGACGAGGCGCAGGGCGTGACCGGGACCATGCGGTCCAAGGAGGAGGCCGACGACTACCGGTACTTCCCCGAGCCCGACCTCGTGCCCGTCGACCCCGACCCCGCCTGGGTCGCCGAGATCGCCGCGGCGCTGCCCCTGCTGCCGGCGGCGCGACGCGCCCGGCTGGCCGGTGCCGCCGGCGAGGACCGCACCGCCGAGGCCGTCGTGGTGGTCGTCGATCGAGGCCAGGACGACCAGGCCCTCCTGGCCATGGCGTGGGCGACGCGGCTGGCGGGTGGTGCCGAGGTTGCCGTGACGGCCGGCGGCGGGATGGTCGGGTACACGGCCGACGCCTCGACGTGGGCGGCGGGCGACGCCGACCTGGCCGACGCCATCGCCGCGCCCGACGCCGCCAAGGCCCGGGTGCTGGTCCACGTCGCCCAGAACCTGGCCGGCGAGGGCGGCGCCGAGCTGGCACCCGTGCGGCTCGCGGAGCTGGTGGCGCTCGAGGTGGCCGGCGATCTCACCGCCACCCAGGCCAAGCAGGTGCTGGCCGAGCTGGTCGCCGACCCATCGGCCACCGCCGCCGGCGTGGCGGCGGCCAAGGGGTTCGAGGCCATGGACACCGGCGCCCTCGAGGCGGCGGTCGACGCCGTCATCGCCGCCAACCCCGCCGAGTGGGCGCAGTTCACCGCCGGCGACCCCAAGGTCCGGGGCAAGCTCACCGGCTTCTTCATCGGCCAGGTCATGAAGGCCACCAAGGGCCAAGCCGACGGCAAGGCCGCCACCGCCCTCCTCAACCAGCGCGCGACCGCCTAGCGAGCCCCACCCGGGCCCATCCCGCCTTCCTCGTCGCTGCGCGGTTCTTGGTACAGGGATGGTCGACATGCGACCACCCACGTACCAAGAACGAC
>DATAGR010000453.1:0-2023 GCA_036263575.1 Aquihabitans sp.
CGCCCAGGCAGTTGCCCTGCTCGTCGAAGCCGATGAACTCCATCAGCGCCATGCCCACGCCGTCCGCCAGCCCGCCATGGATCTGGCCCTCGACGATCATCGGGTTGATCCGGGTGCCGCAGTCGTCGACGGCGACGAAGCGGCGGACGTGGACCTTGCCGGTGCCCCGGTCGATGTCGACGACGCAGATGTACGCCCCGAACGGGAAGGTCAGGTTCGGCGGGTCGTAGGTGACCTCGGCGTCCAGGTTGCCGTCGATCCCCTCCGGCAGCTCGATCGTGCCGTGCGCGCCCAGGGCGATCTCGGCCATGGTCTTGGCCGCCGAGGGGTCGCCCTTCACGGCGAAGCGGCCCTTCTCCCACTCGAGGTCCTCGGGCCGGGTCTCGAGCATCGCCGCCGCGATGGCCCGCGCCTTGTCGCGGACCTTGCGGGAGGCAAGCGCCACCGCTCCCCCGCTCACCGGGGTCGACCGGCTGCCGTAGGTGCCCAGCCCGAACGGCGTCTGATCGGTGTCGCCGTGCACGACCTCGATGTCCTCCGGCGGGATGCCCAGCTCCTCGGCGACGATCTGCGCGAACGTCGTCTCGTGGCCCTGGCCCTGGGTCTGCACCGACAGCCGGACGACGGCCTTGCCGGTCGGGTGCACCCGCACCTCCGCGCCGTCGGCCATGCCCAGGCCGACGATGTCCATGTGCTTGCGCGGTCCGGCGCCGACGGTCTCGGTGAAGAAGGAGACGCCGATCCCCATCAGCTCGCCGCGGGCCCGCTTCTCGGCCTGCTCGCGGCGCAGCTCGTCGTAGCCGATCTGCTCCATGCACATGCGCAGCGCCGGCTCGTAGTCCCCGGAGTCGTACTCCCAGCCGGTCTTGTTCTTGTACGGGAACTGCTCGGGCTTGATGAAGTTCTTCAGCCGCAGCTCGGCCGGGTCCATCTCCAGCTTCTGCGCCAGGACGTCGACCATCCGCTCCACGAGGTAGACGGCCTCGGTCACCCGGAACGAGCAGGCGTAGGCGACGCCGCCGGGCGCCTTGTTCGTGTAGACGCCGGTCACCGAGCAGTGCGCGGCCTCGAGGTCGTAGCTGCCGGTGAAGATCGAGAAGAAGCCGGCCGGGTACTTGGTCGGCTGGGCGGTCGCGTTGAACGCGCCGTGGTCGGCGAGGACCTTCGTCCGGACGGCGAGGATCTTGCCCTCCTTCGTCGCCGCCACCTCGCCCTGCATGATGTAGTCGCGGGCGAACGAGGTGCTCATGAGGTTCTCCGAGCGGTCCTCGACCCACTTGACCGGCTTGCCGGTGACGATCGACCCGACCACGGCGAGGATGTAGCCGGGGTAGATGCCGACCTTGTTGCCGAAGCCGCCGCCGATGTCGGGCGCCACCACCCGGATCTTGTGCTCGGGGATGCCGGCCACCATCGCGAACAGGGTGCGGTGGGCGTGCGGCGCCTGGGTGGTCTCGTAGAGCGTCAGCTTCCCGTCGATCGGGTCGTAGTCGGCGACCGCGCCGCAGGTCTCCATCGGCGCGGGGTGCACCCGCGGGTAGACGACCTCCTCGCTCACGACGACGTCGGCCCGGGCGAAGACGGCGTCGGTCTGCGCCTTGTCGCCGGCCTCCCAGTCGAAGATGTGGTTGTCGGTCCGGCCCTCCTTGTCGTCCCGGATGACGGGGGCACCGGGCTCCAGCGCCCGGCGGGCGTCGACGACCGGGGTGAGGTCCTCGTACTCGACGTCGATGAGCTCGAGGGCGTCCCGCGCGGAGTAGCGGTCCTCGGCGACGACGAAGGCCACCTCCTGCCCCTGGAAGCGCACCTTGTCGGTGGCCAGCACGGCCTGGACGTCGGCCGACAGGGTCGGCGCCCACGCCAGGTTGAGGCCCTCGAGGTCCTTGCCGGTGATGACCGCGTGCACCTTCGGGTGGGCCAGCGCCTCGGTGGTGTCGATGGAGACCACCCGGGCGTGCGCCATCTGCGAGCGCAGGATCGCGCCGTGCAGCATGCCCGGCAGCACGATGTCGTCGAGGTAGCG
>DATAGR010000454.1:0-3749 GCA_036263575.1 Aquihabitans sp.
CGATCCTGGCCCACCTGGAGCCCGAGGTGCGCGCCGACATCCTCGCCGTGCTCGGCCACGTCTGGTACTCGAGCCTGGTGTCGTGGGCCAACGGCCGCTCCACCTTCGACAGCGTCACCAGCGAGCTCGAGCGGGCGTGCCGGGTGCTGATCACCCCGTACGAGCAGCCGCCGGCCGGGCGCCGGCGGCCGAAGCCCGCGTCGTAGTCGAGCCGGGCTAGATGGCCGTCGTCCGGTCGGCCCAGTACGGGTCGCGCAGCTTGCGCTTGTAGAGCTTGCCGTTCGGGTCCCGGGGCATCTCGGTCGTGTAGTCGATGCTCTTCGGCAGCTTGAAGCGGGCCAGGCGCTCGGCGCAGTGCGCCAGCAGCTCGTCGGTCAGGGCGTCGCCCGGCTCGACGCCCGGCGCAGCCTCGATGACGGCCTTAATCTCCTCGCCCCAGTCGGGGTGGGGGATGCCGAACACGGCGGCGTCGGCGACCTTCGGGTGGGTCAGGAACGCGCCCTCGATCTCCGCCGGGTAGATGTTCACGCCACCGGAGATGATCATGTCGCTCTTGCGATCGTTGAGGAACAGGTAGCCGTCCTCGTCGAGGTAACCGATGTCGCCGACGGTGAAGAACCCGGCCCGGCGGTTGGCCTCGGTCTTGCCCTTGTCCTTGAAGTACTCGAAGTCGGCGGCGGCGAGCTTCATGAAGACCGTGCCCGGCACGTTCGGCGGGACCTCCTGGTCCTCGTCGTCGAGGATCCGGATCTCCGACGACGGCCAGGGGAGCCCGACCGTGCCCGGCTTGGCCAGCCACTGCTCGGGCGACACGACGGTGCCGCCGCCCTCGGTCGCCGCGTAGTACTCCCAGATCGACGGGCCCCACCATTCGAGCATCCGCTGCTTGATCTCCACCGGGCACGGCGCCGCGGCGTGCACCATCGACCGGGTCGACGAGACGTCGTAGCGGGCCTTCACGTCGTCGGGCAGGGCGAGGAGCCGGTGGAACTGGGTGGGCACCATGTGGCTGCTGGTCACCCGGTGGCGGTCGATCAGCTCCAGCATCGACTCCGGCGTCCAGCGGTCCATCAGCACCACGGTGTGGCCGATGTGGAGCGAGGCGCCCACGAAGGCGAGCACGGCGGTGTGGTAGAGCGGCGAGCCGCAGAGGTGGACGTTGCCGTCGTAGGGGCGCAGGCCGAACATGGCGAGGAAGAACTGGCTCATGGGTGCGGCGACGTCGGGGTCGGCCCCGCTGAGGTTGCGGCGCACGCCCTTCGGCTTGCCGGTCGTGCCCGACGTGTAGTGCATCGCCTGCCCGCCGTCCCGGTCGGCGGGCATGGTGTCGGGATGCCCCTCGGCCAGGTCGGCGAACGGCCCGAAGCCGGCGACGTCGCCGACCGCGAAGCAGCGGTCCGGTCCGAGGTGGCTCTCGGCGGCCGCTGCCGCGCAGGCGTCGGCGAAGCGCTCGTGGCCGATGAACACGTCGGCCTCGGCGTCGTCGACGATGAACGCGATCTCGGGGCCGACCAGGTGGTGGTTGATCGGCGTCAGGTACCAGCCCGCCTGCAGCGCGGCGAAGTAGAGGGCGATCACCTCGAGGCCGTTGGGCATCACGAGGGCCACGCCGCCGCCGTGCGGCACCCCCCGTGCCCGCAGGCCGTGCACGAGGCGGTTCGACCACGCCAGCAGCTCGCCGTAGGTGACCTCGCGGCCGTCGGGGGCCACGACGGCGAGCCGGTCCGGCTGCTCCTGGGCCAGCTTCCAGAAGCCCAGGGTCGGGGCCTCGGTGGTGGGGTCGGTCGTGGTGGTGTCGGCCATGGCGGTGCTCGTTCCTTCAGGGGCGGTCGGGTGGATGAGGGGTCGCCCCTCAGGGCGGCGGGGGCACGAGGTGGGGGTCGGCGACGACGGCGACGTCGGCCACCGCGTACGCGGGCGCGCCGGCCGGCGGGAGCAGCGCCTCCTCGCGCAGCGGGCGATCGGGCAGGCGGAGGGCGAACGCGAGCGAGGCGAGGGCGATGGGGACGGCGACGAGGAAGACCGGGGGCAGGGCCTCGGCGAACGCCACGGCACCGCGGCCCTGGCCGTCGAGCCCGGCGTTGAGGACGCCGCCGAAGATCGGGATGCCGATGGTCGACCCGAGCGAGCGGAACAGCAGGACGGTGGAGGTCGCGGTCCCCAGGTCGCCGGCCGGCGCCGCGTTCTGGGCGGCGAGCAGCGACGGCTGCATCACGAACCCGACGCCGACGCCGAGCACGAGCGCCCACGATGCGACCACGGCGACCGACGTGTCGATGCCGATCGTGGCCAGCAGCCCGACCCCGACGGCCATGAGCACCGAGCCGGCGATCGGCCACGCACGGAGCCGGCCCGAGCGCTCCACCCGGCGCCCGGCGACCAGCGTGCCGATGGCGGCGCCGAACATGAGCGGCACGAGGGCCAGGCCGGCGCGCGTCGGCGACGCGCCCCGCACCTCCTGCACGAACAGCGGCACGAAGAAGATCCCGCACCAGATCAGCGCGCCGCTCGTGACGTTGACACCGATGCTCGTGCGCAGGACCCGATCGCGCAGCAGGGCCAGGGGCAGCACCGGCTCGGGGGCGACCAGCTCCCGGCGCACGAAGAGCACGCCGAGGACCGGCACCGCCAGGGCGAGGCCCAGCAGCTGGGGTGAGCCCCACGGCAGCTCCTCGCCGCCGAGGGTGGCCACGAGCACGAGGCACCCGATGCCCGACGTGAGCAGCGCCGAGCCCCACCAGTCGAGGGCGTGCTGCACGCGGCGACCCGAGCTGCGCAGTCGCGTCACGATGATCAGCGCCGACACGGCGCCCACGGGCAGGTTGACGAAGAAGGCCCACCGCCAGCTGAGGTGGTCGACGAACAGGCCGCCGACGATCGGCCCGGCGATGCTCGACACCGCGAACATCACGCCCTGGTAGCCCATCCACCGGCCCAGTTGGCGGGCGGGCACGACGTCGGCGATGGCGGCCATGGACAGCGACCCGAGCCCGCCGGCGCCGAGGCCCTGCGCGAAGCGGGCGACGAGGAGCTGGTCCATGGTGGCGGCCGCGCCGCACGCCACCGAGGCGGCGAGGAAGATCCCGATCGCCACGAGCAGCACCTGCTTGCGCCCGTAGAGGTCGCCGAGCTTGCCGTAGAGCGGCATCGACGCCACGCCCGCCAGCGCGTAGGCCGTGATCACCCACGTGACCCGCGAGAAGCCGCCCAGGTCGTCAGTGATGGTGGGCAGCGCGGTGGCGACGATGGTGCCGTCGAGCGCGCCCATCACCTGGGCGAGCTGCACCCCGACGAACACGAGGAGGGCGCCGGGCGCGGTGGCCGACCCGGCGGGTCGCGTCGCCGTGGGCACGGTCGGGGTCAGGCCCGATCCGCCGTCCCGCCGGCGCCGGCCCCGTTGGCGGTCGCCGGCGCGCCGGTGCGGTAGTCCCCGAACGGGGCGTCGCGCTCCTGGAGCGCCGTGGTCAGACCGACCTCGTGGGAGCGGTCGATGAACGTGGCGAACGTGGCCGCCTTGGTCCCGAGGGCGCACAGCTCGGTGCCCTGGCGGATGGCGGCCCGCATGCCCATGGCGTCCATGGCCCGGTGCACGGTGCGCTTGTTGAGCGAGACGATGTCGGTGGGGGTCAGCGCCACCCGCCGGGCGATGGCCAGCACCTCGTCGTCGAGGTCCTCGGCCGGGAAGGCCCGGTTGGCCCAGCCGAGGCGCACGGCCTCGTCGCCCGAGATGGAGTCGCCCGTGACCATCA
>DATAGR010000455.1:0-1777 GCA_036263575.1 Aquihabitans sp.
CAACGTCGAGGAGATCTGCGGCGCGAGCCCCCGCATGCAGGGCCTGTCGCTCGGCCCCGCCGACCTGGCCGCCAACCGCCGCATGAAGACCACGCGCGTCGGCGGCGGCCACCCCGGCTACCTCGTCCGCCAGGACCCGCCCGGCGGCGACGTCGACGCCGAGCGGGCCACCTACCAGCAGGACTTGTGGCACTACACGATCGCCCGCATGGTCGACGCCTGCCAGGCCAACGGGATCTTCGCCTTCTACGGGCCCTTCGGCGACATCAAGGACGTCGTCGCCTGCGAGGACCAGTTCCGCAACGCCTTCCTCCTCGGCTGCGTCGGCGCGTGGAGCCTGCACCCGGTGCAGATCGACATCGCCAAGCGGGTCTTCTCGCCGGAGCCCGACGACGTCGCCCACGCCCTCCACGTCATCGAGGAGATGGGCGACGGCACCGGCGCGGTGATGATCGACGGGAAGATGGAGGACGACGCCTCGGTCAAGCAGTGCCACGTGATGGTCGACCTGGCCCGCCAGCTCGCCGAGCGCGACCCCGAGCTGGCCCAGCGCTACGGCTTCGCCGGATCGGAGGCCTGACGTGGCCACCGCCGAAGGGGTCGAGCTCCTCCCCCGCCGTTCCGTCCTGTACATGCCCGGCGCCAACGAGCGGGCCCTCGAGAAGGCCAAGGGCCTCGCCGCCGACGCGCTGATCCTCGACCTCGAGGACGCGGTGGCCCCCGATGCCAAGGCCGAGGCGCGCGACCGCGTGTGCGCCGCCGCGTCCTCCGGCGAGTACGGCTCGAAGGAGGTCGCCATCCGGGTCAACGGTCTCGCCACCGAGTGGCACGAGGCCGACCTGGCCGCCGCCGCCCAGGCCGGCCCGGCCGCGGTGGTGGTGCCCAAGGTCGACTCGGTCGACGACGTGCACGCCATCGAGCGGGCCCTCGAGGCCGGTGGCGCCCCCGACCGCACCAAGATCTGGGCCATGGTCGAGACGCCCGTGGCCATGCTCCACGCCGAGGCCATCGCCGGTGCCTCCGAGCGCCTGACGGTCCTGGTGATGGGCACGAACGACCTCGCCAAGGAGCTCCACGCCGAGCACGTCCCGGGTCGCCAGCCGCTCCTCACCGGCCTCGGCCTGTGCCTGCTCGCCGCCCGGGCCACCGGGAAGGTGATCCTCGACGGCGTCTACAACGACATCAAGGACCCCGAGGGCTTCGAGGCCGAGTGCCTGCAGGGGCGCCAGCTGGGCTTCGACGGCAAGACCCTGATCCACCCGAGCCAGATCGACCCCGCCAACGCGATCTGGGCGCCGACGCCCGAGGCCGTCGAGGACGCACGGGCGCTCATCGCCACGTTCGAGGAGGCCGTCGCCGCCGGCAAGGGCGTCGTCACGCACAACGGCCGGATGATCGAGAACCTGCACGTCGACAACGCCCGCCGCGTGCTGGCCGTCGCCGACGCCATCGCCGCCCGCTAGGTCGGGAGGCCGCCCGGACGGCGTGTGCGAGGCTCGCCCCGTGCGCTACCGCCGGATGCCCATCGAGGTCGAGTCCCCCGAGGAGCTCGGCTACGGCACCATCGCCCACAACCTCTCGGAGAGCTCGGTCGCAGACCGGCGGCTCACCGACCTCGGGCTCGACCTGGACCTCGACGCGCTGGTGCTGCAGTACGGCGACCACCGTGGCGACCGCACGCTGCGCGAGGCGGTGGCGGCGGGCGCCGACGGCATCGGACCCGAGCACGTCCTGACCACGCCCGGCGCCGCCGGCGCGCTGTTCCTCGTGGCCACCG
>DATAGR010000456.1:0-3305 GCA_036263575.1 Aquihabitans sp.
GTCGGCCGGGCGGAGGTCGTCCGGCCGATCGACGGTGTCGGTCCCCAGCACCTCGGGGTCGGTCCTGAGCCAGCGACGGTCGCCCTCGGACCAGTGCTCGGTGATCCAGTGGTCCACGTGCTTGCCCGGCACGAAGTACGAGGCGAAGCCGCAGCGCGCCCGAGCGGGGATCCTGACCGCCCGGAGGAACGCGGTGGCGAGCACGGCGTAGTGCCGGCAGGTTCCCACGACGCGGTGCTCGGCGGGGCGGGCGACGTCGAGCGGTGAGCCGTCGAACTCCAACGCACGCTGGAGGAGGCCGCTCGCCGGCCGGGTGTTCCGCTCGGCGAGGTGCTGGTCGGAGAGCTCGGCGCCGAAGGCGTCACCCGGCAACCGCAGCAGGCCCTGAGCCGCGGCGCACAGCTTCAGAGGGTCGTTTCCCACGGCGAGCACGAGGGCGACCTGGGCGTCGGTGAGTCCGGTGAAGACGCCGGCGCCGGCAGCGGGGGACCCTTCCACGGACCGATGGTACGGGTTGCCTCAGCGCCGATCCCGCCGAGACACGGCCAGCAGGACGACGACGGCGACGATCGCCGCCGGTACGGCGACGATGGCCAGGATGATGGCGAGCTCTGGAGCACCGAGGTTCATGCAGCTTCCCCCCGGCAGGTCGGGCTACGCCGTGGTGGGCGCAGCGAGCTATGGCGGGGCGGTCAGCCGCCGGGTGTCGTGGTGGCGGCGTCGTCGAGGTCGACCGTCGTGTTCCGATCCAGCTCCTCGAACGTGACCCGACCGAGCTCGCTGCCGCCGTCGTCGAGGGCCACGGCGATGGTCGGGTCCTCGGTGATCTCGGCCACCCAGGCTCGTCGATCGCCTTCGCCGATCACCACGGCCTCATCTATGACGGTGCCGTCCTGTCGGCGCAGCGCCACCGTTCGAGTGGCCGGTCCGAGAAGACCAGAGGCGAAGTGGCGACCGGCTCGATCGAGCGTGTCCACCGTACGGAACGCCGCATCGGTCCCTCCGCCACCGGAGGCGCTTCCCGAGCCCCCCGACGACGCACCCTCGCTCTCCACTGGACCGGTTGCCACGCTGAGCTGCGTGCCGCCTATCCCATCGGTCGCGACCCCGAGCCGCCACGGCGTGCCGTCGGCGAACTCGCCCCGGCCGAGCTCCTCGTACCCCGTCTGATCGTCGTCGGCAGCGAGCTCGCCGAGCTGCGTTCGCTCCAGCAGGTCGGTCCACTCGGCGACGTCGGCCGGTCGCACCCCCTCGGCGACGGCCAGGACCTCGGCCCGATCGACGCCGGACGCCTGGACCCGAACGACCTCACCGGGGGCCTCGATCCATGACAGCACCCAACCGCTGGGGGACCCGGCGGCCGCTGGGTAGCGGCTCAGGAGCCCGCCGCGACCTCGAACCGTCACCGCCTCGGACCCCTCGGTGAACAGCTCCTGGGCGTGGATCGAAGCGGGGTTCGCCTCCGAGCTCCACACCACCACGCTGCCCGTGGTGCCGTCCTGGGGCTCACCCGTGGAGTCGATGTAGGAGGCGACCGAACCGGTTCCACTGCCCCGGGAGCGGAAGACCGCGACCGGCGAGGACAGCGCCAGCACCCCCGGCTCCTCGGCGAGGAGCGTCCACCCCTCCGGGAGGGCTGCCTCGTCAACACCCGGCCGTCCCCGCTCCACCACCGTCGACCTTGCGACCCGAACGAGTGCGGCACGGTCGAGGACCGGGCTGGTGAGCAGGAGCGAGGCATCGCCGGCACGGACGAGCACGGCCCGTCGTCCGAGTCCGACGCCGTCGTAGGCGAAGGCTTCGCGGTCGTCGCCGAGGTCGACCGGGACGCCGGCGACGACCACGTCCAGGGCGAACTGCGGCTGGACCGTCACGCCGAGCCCCGGCTCCTCCGAGGACGATCCGAACACCGACATCGGGGCGAGGCCGTCGGCGCCAGGCCGGAGGTCGACCGCCCCGGTCGGCTCGTAGCCGTCGGGCAGGTCGGTGGCCACGAAGGGCCGGGGCTTCCCGGTGGTGACACCGGCCGGCGCGGGTTGCCTGTCGCCTCCGTCCGTCGACGCCAACCAGCCGAAGCCGCCGGCCACCAGCAGCGCGGCGGCGATCGCCCCAGCGACGGCCACCCGTCGGACGCCGGCGTCGGCCGAGTGCGAAGGGACAGGCCCCAGTCCGAGCGGTCGGTTGGGGTCGAACGCAGGTGCCGGGCGGGCGGCAGCGCGGCGTCGGAGGTCGGCGGCCTGGGAACCGGCCCGCTCGTCGAGGCTGGTCAGGAGCTCCTGGTCGCGGTTCACGGCTGGTCCTCTCGTGGGTCGAGTTCGGGGGTGGCACCGAGCGACCGGGCCAGCGCGAGCCGCCCTCGGTGCAGGTGCACCTTGACGGTGCCGGGTCGGCACCCGAGCACCTCGGCGATCTCGACGACCGACCGATCCTCCAGGTAGTGGAGCGCCACGGCGGCGGCCTGGCGCTCGGGCAGCGCACGCAGGGCCGCCCAGAACGCAGGGTCGCCGAGCTGGTCGATGGCCCCCTCGCCGGTCCGGTCTGATCCGGCGGCGTCGGCGTCGACCGCAGCCCGAGCGCCGAGGCGGGTCAGCCCGCGACGGGCCACGCCGCGGTGCCGGTGGTGCGAGGCCGCACGGTTGACGACGGCACGGCGCACCCACGCGCCCGGGCGCTCGAGCGCTGACACCGCGTCCCAGCGTCGGTACGCGTCGGCGAAGGCGTCCTGCACGAGCTCCTCGGCCTCGGACCAGCTCCCCGTCAACGACCAGCCGAGCGCCAGCAGCGGCGACCACTCCTCGCGATAGAGGTCGTCGAAGCCGTCGGCAGCGCGGTCGTCGACGGACGTCAACGCGGTCGATGCCGCCACCTCCACCGGACGTCTCGTGTCCACCTCGACCTCCAGCTCGTCGGCGCCCGTCGCCCCACCCACTCGTCAAACGCCCCCGCGAGGTTTACCTCCCCGGCGCTCCGCAGGCTGCGAGTGCGTTCCGGGGCGACGAACGGACCTCGCGGGCGGTGGCGAGCCGCAACGGGCCGGCGGAGCGCCGTGTCGACACCAGCGCGGACCGTCGGCTGGGACGAACGCGGGCGGGGCGCCTCAGGAGTCGTCGCCGGTGATGGTCGATGACCCCTGATCGGGCGTGGAGGTCACCGAGACGCGACCCGCCACACCCATTCGTCGACGTGGTCGAGACCGTCGATGTCGATGCGTCCCGTCGACCACAGCAGGAGGTCCGTCGGGTGATCGACCCCGGGAGCACTCGTGCAGAGTCGTGAGACGACGAGCCCGGCGAGATCGCTGGGCG
>DATAGR010000457.1:0-6207 GCA_036263575.1 Aquihabitans sp.
CCGCGCGACAGCCAACGGTCTCGGAGCGCCACCAGGACCACGAGCGAGACGGCCAGCAGCACCAGGCTCAGGGCGATGGCGACGTCGCGGTCGCCCTCGAGCTCGAGGTAGACGGCGAGGGGCAGGGTCCGGGTGCGTCCCTCGACGTTCCCGGCGAACGTGATGGTCGCCCCGAACTCGCCCAGCGCTCGCGCCCAGGCGAGGACGGTGCCGGCGGCGAGGGCCGGGGCGATGAGCGGGAGCGTGACCCGGCGGAAGACCGTGAGGCGGCCGGCGCCCAAGGTGGCCGCGACGTGCTCGTAGCGCTCGTCCATGCTGCGCAGGCCGGCCTCGACGGTGATGACGAAGAAGGGCAGGGCCACGAACGTCTCGGCCAGCACCGCACCGGCGGTCGTGAACGTGAGCTGGATGCCGAGCGCGTCGAACAGCCAGCTGCCCACCAGGCCCCGGCGGCTGAAGGCGGCCAGGAGGGCCACGCCGGCGACGACGGGGGGCAGGACCATCGGGAGGAGGACCAGGCCGCGGAGGAGCGCCCGGCCGGGGAGCTCGGTGCGGGCCAGCACCCAGGCCAGCGGCGTGCCGAACAGGGCCGCGAAGAAGGCGGCTTGCAGCGAGCAGACGAGCGAGAGGCGCAGCGCCTCCCGGGCCTCGGGGGTGGCCAGGTCGGCTCCCACGGTGGCCCAGTCGGCCCGCTGGAGGAGCCCGATCAGCGGGATCGTGAAGAACGCGACGGTGAGCAGGGCCACCGCCACCACGACGGACGGCGGGCGGCGCTGCGCCCGGTTCACGCCGGCGGGAGGAAGCCCCGGTCGGCGAGCACGGCCTGGCCCTCCTCGCCGAGGACGTGGGCCACGAACGCCTCCGCCACCGGCCCGTTCGACGCGTCGGCCAGCACGCCGATCGGGTACACGGCCACCACGTTCTGCTCGTCGGGCAGCTCGACCACGGTGACCGCGTCGCCGGCCGTGGCCGCATCGGTGACGTAGACGATGGCGGCCTCGGCATCGCCGTCGGTCACCGCGGTGAGCGTGGCCTTGGCGTTCTGGCCACGGGTGACCGAGCCCTCGTCGATGGCCACGCCGGCGCCCTCGAGCACCTCTTGGGCGAACCTCCCGCAGGGGGCGTCTTCGGCGCAGAGCGACACGACCTCGGCGTCGGCCAGGTCGGCGAGCGTCCGGATGCCCGTCGGGTTCCCGGGCTGGGTCACGATCGCCAGCCGGTTGCGAGCGAACGTCTCCGGCGCGCCCTCGACCACCTCCTCGTCGACGAGGGTCTGCATGTTCGCCTCGTCGGCGGAGGCGAAGACGTCGGCCGGGGCGCCGCCCTCGACGATCTGCCCGACCAGGACCTTCGACGAGTCGAAGGTGAAGGTGACCTCGGTGCCGGGGTTGGCGGCGGTGAAGTCGTCGGCGATGTCCTCGAACGACTCGGTCAGGGAGGCGGCGGCCGAGACCCGGATCTCGCCCTCGAGCTCGGGGGTCGTGGTCGTGGCGCCGCCGCCGCCCGCCGCTGCGGCGTCGTCACCCCCGTCGCTGCCGCACCCGACGAGCAGGGCGGCCGTCATGAGGAGCCTCGCCAGCGCGGCGAGGGGTCGAGCGGGGGACCGGTGGTGGGACATGCATCGCTCCAGGCAGTGGTCGCGTTGGGCCGGGCGGCGCCCGACCGTGGGTCAGGTCGGGGAGGCCTCGATGATCACCGTGGTGGCCTTGACCACGCCGACGGCGAGGTCGCCCGGCTGGAGGCCGAGGTCGTCGGCCGCCTCGCGCGTCATCAGCGACACGATGCGGTGGGGCCCGGCCTGGACCTCGACCACCGCCGTCAGCGTGTCGCGCTGCACGTCGGTGACGATGCCGGGGAACCGGTTGCGCGCCGACTGGGCCACGGCGGCGCCGTCCGGGGTGGGGGCGTGCTCGCGGAGGTACGCAGCCAGGTCGGCGCCGTCGACCAGCCGCTGGCCGCCGTCGGTGCGGGTCGTCCGGAGCCTGCCCTCGTCGGCCCAGCGCCGGACGGTGTCGACGCTCACCCCCAGCAGCTCGGCCACCTGGCCCGGTCGGTAGCTCGCCACTGGCGAAGACAACCACACGAACCTCGCCGATGTCCAGCTGTGGGCGCCTTGGCCCTCGCAGGAGCGGGGCGTAGGGCGTTCGACGCCTGCTCGTGCGGCTGGCCTGGTCCGCTGGCCGACCCCGTCAGCCCGGAGGTCCGGCGTCCGACCAGAGCCCGGGGTCGAGCCCGGCGAGGCGGTCCGGGTCGGCGACCACGTCGATGGCGGCGACCCGGCCGTCCACGACGGTGAAGCCCATGACCGAGACGGGACGGCCGCGAGCGACGATCACCACCCCGGCGGCGCCGTTCACCGTGACGGGCACCGCGGCGCGCGCCGGGCTGGCGAACATGATCGCCCGGCCGGCCACCACCTCGGCGCCGGCGTAGGTCCCGCCGGCGGCGGCGGGGGCGGCGGGGCCGGCGTCGACGCGCAGCGCCACGTCGGGGTGCAGGACGGCGACGAGCTGCTCGAACGACCCGCCACGAGCGGCGGCGAAGAACGCGTCGACCACCGCCCGCTGGGCGGCCGGGTCGGGGTCGGGCGTCGGGGCGACCTCGCGCACCCGCCGCCGGGCCCGGCTGGCCAGCTGGCGGGCGGCGGTCGGCGTGCGGTCCACCATCGGGCCGATCTCCTCGAACGGCACGGCGAAGACGTCGTGGAGCACGAAGGCCAGGCGCTCCGCCGGCGTGAGGCGCTCGAGGACCACGAGCAGGGCGAGGCCGACCGAGTCGGCGACCAGGGCCTCCTGCTCGGGGTCGAGGCCGTCGGCAGGGCCGACGACGGGCTCGGCCTGGCGCACGTCGAGGGAGTCGGCCGGGCGCGACGCCCGGTTGCGCAGGACGTTGAGGCTGACCCGCCCGACCACGGTGGTCAGCCAGGCGCCGACGTTCTCCACGTCGTCCGTGTCGGTGCGGGAGAACCGGATCCAGGCCTCCTGCACCGCGTCGTCGGCCTCGGCGAGCGAGCCGAGCATGCGGTAGGCCACCGCTCGCAGGCGCGGCCGGTGCTCCTCGAAGTGGCTGGTGCCCCAGCGCGCGTCGTCCATCGGCTCCATCCTCGGTCGGCGGTCGTCGCCTGCACGACCACCGGACGGCCGGTGATGTGACCGTGCCCGGCGAGGGAGGCGGCGCCGATCTTGCCGATACAGCATGACCTGTTGTCGTTCCGGCCAGACGGCCGGAGACTTGCGCCCATGGACGACAGGACGCACGAGGCGATCACGCAGGACTCGGAGGGGGAGGCCCGAGGCGGTGACGGCGCCCCCGCGCGCTACGACGCCGTCGTGGTCGGCGGTGGGGCGGCCGGGCTGAGCGGGGCGCTGGCCCTGGCCCGCTCGCACCGATCGGTGCTGGTGGTTGACGCCGGCGCGCCGCGAAACGCGCCGGCCGGTCACGTGCACAACTACCTCGGGCGCGAGGGCACGCCGCCCCTGGAGCTGCTGGCCATCGGCCGAGCCGAGGTCGCCGGCTACGGCGGCGAGGTGGTGGCCGGCCGAGTCACGGCGGTCACCCGGGTCGAGGGCGGCTTCCGCATCGATCGCGACGGCGAGGCCCCGGTGGTGGGCCGCCGGGTGCTCGTGACCACCGGCCTGGCCGACCGGTTGCCGGAGGTCGACGGCCTCGCCGAGCGGTGGGGCATCGACGTGCTCCACTGCCCGTACTGCCACGGCTGGGAGGTGCGGGACCAGCAGGTGGCCATCCTCGGCACCGGCCCGATGGTCATGCACCAGGCCCTCCTGTGGCGGCAGCTGACCGCCCGCCTCACCGTCGTCCGCCAGGAGCGGTTCGAGCTCGATGACGACCAGGCCGAGCGGCTCGAGGCGCTGGGCGTCGCGGTGGTCGATGGGCCGGCGATGGCCGTCGAGGTCGCCGATGACCGGCTGACCGGGCTCCGGCTGGCCGGCGGCGAGACGGTGCCCTGCGACGCGATCGTCGTGGCGCCCGCCTTCGACGGGCACGGCGACCCGCTCGGCCACCTCGGCCTGGAGGTCACCGAGTTCGAGGTGGGCGGGGCGGTGCTCGGCACGGCCGTGTCCGCCGATCCCACCGGCCTCACCGCGGTGCCTGGCGTGTACGTGGCCGGCAACGTGACCAACCCGATGGACACGGTGATCGCGGCGGCCGCCGCCGGGCTGCGCACCGGCGCCCTCATCAACGCCGACCTCGCCGAGGAGGATGCGGTCGCCGCCGTGGCGGCCCGGCGTGCCGCGGTGGCCGTCGGCTGAGCGGGCCCGATGAGTTGCGTCGCCTCCGCCGGTCCACCCCTCGACGACGGCTGACAGGAGGCCCCGATGGGCATCGCGTGGACGAGGCGGCCGAGGCGCGACCGGCCGCGCCCGCGCTCAGGCGGCGAGGGCCTCGGGTGCCGCCACGCGGCAGGCCTCGAGCGCTCGGGCGGCCTGGACGTGGAGCCAGCCGAGCCGGGGGCAGGGCGCATCCACGGCCTCGACCTCGAAGGCCTCGGCATCGATCAGGAGGAGGGCCTCGACGGCGATGCGGGCCTGCTCGGCCATCCACCGGCGCTGGCCGGCGGACGGGGCCGACCGCCTGGCGGCCAGCGCGCCCAGGACGGGGCCGACCTCGTCGATCCAGGCCTCGACCTCGGCGAGGCAGGTGCAGGGCTGGCCGACGGCCAGCACGGTGGTGGGGCTCTGGTGGCGGGCGGTGGAGGTCATGGCGAGACCGTACGGACGGGGGGTGACAGTTTCGCGGGGCCCTCAGTCCGGGAGCAGGGGCACCGAGGCCCCGGTGTCGCACCCGAGGAGGACGGCACGGGTGACCGCGGCACCGCCGAAGCGGTCCCGGACCCCGTCGAGCGCCCGGTCGAGGGCGGATGCGTCGTGGCCGCCGAACGGCAGCGAGAGCTGGACGGCGTCGGCGTCGTCGAGGTTGGCGATGGCGATGCCCAGCAGCGTGATGCCCTGCTCGGCGATCAGCGGGAGGGCGGCGGCGAGCAGGGCGCGCAGCGCCTCGAGGAGGGCGCCCGTGTCGGCCGTGGGCTGGGCGAGCGTGTGGGAGCGCGTCGCCCGGCTGAAGTCGGCGAAGCGCAGCCGGAGCACCACCGTGCGCCCGACCCGGCGGGCGGCGCGCAGGCGGCGGCTCACCCGGTCCACGAGGGCCACCAGGACCACGTCGAGCTCGGCCGGCGTGCGCGGGGAGCGGCCCAGCGCCCGCTGCGAGCCGATGGAGCGGCGCCGCCGCCCGGGCTGCACCGGCCGCGGGTCGCGGTTGTGGGCGAGGGCGTGGAGGTGGCGCCCGGAGCCGCGCCCGAGCAGCCCGGTGAGGACGGCTTCGTCGAGGCGGGCGACGTCGGCCACGGTGGCGATGCCGCGGCGGTGGAGCTTCTCGGCGGTGACGCGCCCGACGCCCCAGAGCCGCTCGACCGGCAGTGGGTGCAGGAAGGCCAGCTCGCCGTCGGGCGGGACCACCAGCAGGCCGTCGGGTTTGGCCACGCCGCTGGCCACCTTGGCCAGGAACTTCGTGCGGGCGACGCCGACGGTGATCGGCAACCCGACCCGCGCCAGCACCTGGCGGCGCAGCTGCGCCGCGATCTCGACGGGGGTCCCCGACACGCGGCGCAACCCGCCGACGTCGAGGAACGCCTCGTCGATGGAGATGCCCTCGACCAGCGGGGTGGTGTCGGCGAACACGTCGAAGACGGCCCGGCTGGCCGCCGTGTACGCCGCCATGCGGGGCGGGACCACCACCGCGTCAGGGCAGAGCCGGCGGGCCTGGCCGCCGCCCATGGCGGTGCGCACGCCTCGCGCCTTGGCCTCGTAGCTGGCTGCGAGGACCACGCCGCCGCCCACGATGACGGGCCGTCCCCGGAGCGCGGGGTCGTCCCGCTGCTCGACCGAGGCGTAGAACGCGTCGAGGTCGGCGTGGAGGATCGTGGCGGCGGCCGGCATCGAACACATGTTCGCAGACGGGCGACGTCGTTGCGCAGCGAAGCGGTGGGCAGGCCGGCGGGGTCGTCCCTACGATGAGCGCCGTGACCGCGCCAACCACCTCCGACGCCTCGCAGGTCGACCAGGCCGCCGGCCCCGTCACGGACGGCGTCCCACTCGACCTGGAGGCCCACCGCCGGGAGCTCACCGGCTACTGCTACCGGATGCTCGGGTCGGGCGCCGACGCCGAGGACGCCGTGCAGGAGACGATGGT
>DATAGR010000458.1:0-2517 GCA_036263575.1 Aquihabitans sp.
GGGCCCGTGCCCGTCCGGTTCGTGCGGAGGACGCCCCTGGCCGTCGACCGGCACCGATGAGAAGCGGCCCCGCCGGCCGTCTAGCAAGGGTGTTCGGCGAGCGACGCCGCGCGCACCGAGGGAGAGCAGCGAGATGCGACCACTTCGATACTCGATCAACGTCACGCTCGACGGCTGCTGCCACCACGATGCGGGGCTCCCGCCGGACGAGGAGTCGATGCGCTACTGGACCGCGCAGATGGAGCGAGCGGATGCCCTGCTCTTCGGCCGGGTGACCTACGCGATGATGGCGTCGGCGTGGCGACGGCCGGCCACGGGCGCGTGGCCCGACTGGATGGGCGAGTCGGAGATCCCGTTCGCCGAGGCCATCGACCGGGCGGACAAGCACGTCGTGTCGAGCACGCTGGACGCCGTCGACTGGAACGCCGAGCTGGTGCGGGGCGACCTCGGCGAAGCGGTCCAGCGGCTCAAGGAGGAGCCGGGCGAAGGCCTCTGGGTGGGTGGCGTGACGCTGCCCACGGCGTTGGCCGACCTGGGGCTGATCGACGAGTACGAGCTCGTCGTGCACCCGGTCCTCGCCGGCCACGGGCCGACGTTGCTCGCCGGCCTGCACGAGCGCATCCAACTCGAGCTCGTGGATCGCCGGGACTTCCGGTCGGGGGCGTTCGCCCTGCGCTACCGGCCCACGCGAGGCGCGGCGTGAGCGCTCAGAAGTAGATGATGCCCTTGGCGCGGGCCTCGACCTCGTCGAGGTCCGCGGTCCAGGCCCCGGTGCTGAGGTACTTCCAACCGCCGTCGCACACGATCATCACCACGACGCCCTCGTCGATCGCCGCTGCGCACTTGGCGGCACCGGCGACGATCGCGCCCGACGAGATGCCGGCGAAGACCCCGACCTCGGTGAGGCGGCGGGTCCACTCGATCGACTCGCGCGGCCGCACGATCATCTTGCGGTCGAGCAGCTCGTAGCCGCCCCAGTCGATGAACACTGGCGGCACGAAGCCCTCGTCGAAGTTCTTCAGCCCGTCGACCATCTCGCCGGCCGGCGGCTCGATCGCCCAGATCTGGACGTCGGGCTTCTGCTCCTTGAGGTAGGTGCCGACGCCCATGAGGGTGCCGGCGGTGCCGAGCCCGGCGACGAAGTGCGTGATCTCCGGGACGTCGGCGAGGATCTCCGGGCCGGTGCCCTCGTAGTGGGAACGGGGGTTGGCGTCGTTGCCGTACTGGAACGGGAACCACCACTCGGGGTGGTCCGCCGCCAGCTTCTGCGCCCGCACCATGGCGCCGTTCGAGCCCTCGGCGGCGGGCGACGGGATGATCTCGGTGCCCCACACCTCCAGGGCCTGCCGCCGCTCGATCGACACGTTCTCCGGCAGCACGACCTTGAGCGTGTAGCCCCGCATCTTGCAGATCATCGCCAGGGCGATGCCGGTGTTGCCCGACGACGACTCGATCACGGTGGCGCCGGGCTGCAGGAGGCCGTCGCGCTCGGCGGCGAGCACCATGTGCTTGGCGGCCCGGTCCTTGACCGAGCCGCCGGGGTTCTGGCCCTCGAGCTTGGCGAAGATCTGCACCCGGGGGTTGGGGCTGAGGGGGCTGATGTCGACCGTCGGCGTGTCGCCGATCAGGTCGATCACGTTGCGGTAGCGCGCCACGGCCCTCGGCTCCTGGAAAAGACGACTCGAACGCTCGGGATTGTACCTGGGCGCCGTCCGCCTCCTCCCAGCCGGTGCCGACCTCAGCCCTCGACGACCTCAGCCCTCGACGACCTCGACGGGCACCTCGACGATCGTCCCCTCGTCGAGCAACCACGAGCGCAGCATGGGCTCGGTGTCGCGCAGCGAGACGATGACGTACTGCCAGCCGACGAGGAACGGGTTGTCGGCCGCGGCGACGTCGGTGGGCGACGGGTACGGGTCGGTGTGGGTGTGGGAGTGCATCACGCCGACGACCTCGAGGCCGAGCGGGTCGAACACGGCCTCCGCGGCGGCGAAGCCGTCGGGCCCGATCGAGTACGTCTTGGCCGACGCGTCGGCGTTGCGGGTGGGCACGAACGCCTCCACCGAGCCCCCTCCCGGGCGTCCGCCGAGCAGGCCGCAGGCCTCGTGCGGGAGCCCGCGGATGGCGTGGCCGAGCATCTGCAGGTGGGCCGACCGGGCGATGCGCAGCACGTCGTCACCGTAGCGGCGCGCCGTCCGACCACCAGGCGGGTGCGGGGCCGGTGCGGGGCCGGTGCGGGGTCAGCTGGTGGCGCCGGTGACGAGCCACCGGTCCGAGCGGAAGCGGGCCAGCAGCGTGACCGCTCGGATGGCCATGAGCACGCCGAAGGCCGCCCACACCCAGCCGATGCCGAGGCCGAGCGGGAGCACCGGGGCGATGGCGAGGGCCAGGCCGAGGGCGGCGAGGGCCATGGCCCGGGCGAGGAAGCGCTGGTCGCCGGCGCCGATGAGCACCCCGTCGAGCACGAACGCGACGGCGCCGAGCGGCTGCAGCACGGCGACCCACAGCAGCAGGAAG
>DATAGR010000459.1:0-2472 GCA_036263575.1 Aquihabitans sp.
AGACGTGGTGCCCGGTGTGCCGCATCACGTACCCCCACCAGGACGTGGCCGCGGGCTGACCCGACGGCGGCCGGCCGCGATCAGCCGCCGGCTCCTGCCGCCGCCCCGCCGCCGTGACCTGCCGCGGGGGCGGTGGTGGCCGGCGCGGTGGTCGCCGGGGCCGTGGTCTGCGGCACGGTGGTCTGGGGCACCGTGATCTGCGGCGCCGTCGTCTGCGGCGCCGTCGTCTGCGGCGTGGTCGTCTGCGGGACGGTCGAGCGGGGCGTCGTCGTCTGCGGCACCGTCGACCGCGGCACCGTGGTCGACGGCACGCCGTTCTGCGACGACCCGCCGGCCACCACGCTCGTCTTGCCGTAGCCCGCGTCGAGCGTCTCGCCGGCGGCCAGCAGCTCCCGATCCAGCTCCGGGAAGTCGGCCGACTCCTGGTTGGCGGTGGCCGCGGCCATGAACTTCTGCCACATCTCGGCCGGGAACGTGCCGCCCTGCACCTCGATGCCGTGCACGTCGGTCATGGGGATGGCCCCGCCCGGATAGCCCATCCAGACCGCGGCGGTGAGGCGCGGCGTGTAGCCCACGAACCACGCGTCGGCGTTGGACTGGGTGGTGCCGGTCTTGCCGGCGGCCGGCCTGCCGATGCTGGCGGCCGCGCCGGTGCCGCCGTCGATCACCTGCTGGAGGGCGTACGTGACCCGGTCCGCCTGGTCGGGGGTGAGGACCTCGCGCTGCTCGGGCGTGTAGTCGATGACCCGGCCGTCGGGGAACTCGACCTTGGTGACGAGGATCGGCTGCTTGGCCACCCCGCGGTTGGCCAGCGTGGAGTAGCCGGCCGCCATGTCGAGCACGGTCGCCTCACCGGAGCCCAGCACCATGGCGCAGACGGGCTTGGCCTTGGCGATCGACCGGACGCCCATGTCGACCGCGGTCTGCTGCACCCGGTCGGGCCCGAGGCGCACCATGAGCTCGGCGTACACGGTGTTGATCGATTTCTTGGTGGCGGTCACGAGCGACGACGCGCCGCCAGGTCCGCCCCGCACCTTCCAGACGTCGCCGCCGTTCGTGCAGCGGGGGTCGGCGAACTCGGCTCGGGGCGGGGAGGGCAGCACCGACTGCACCGAGAAGCCGTTGCGCACGGCGTCGGCGAGGGCGAACGTCTTGAACGTGGACCCGGGCTGGCGGCCGGCGCCGTCGGTGGCCAGGTTGAACTTGTTGTTGGCGAAGTCGGTGCCGCCCATCATCGCCTTCACCCGGCCGCCGTCGTCGATGGCCACGAGGGCGGCGGCGGGGTCGCCCTCCTGGTTCAGCGTGGTGGTGACGGCGTCGTACGCCGCCTTCTGCATGCCGAGGTCGAGGGTCGTGTACACCTTCAGGCCGCCGCCGTAGACGTCCTCGGAGCCGAACTCCTTGACGAGCCACTGCCGGACCTCCTCGGCGAAGTACTCGCTGCCCCACTCCTTGCCCTGGACGTCCTCGCCGAGGGTGGACGCCACCGGCGGCGGCTTGATGAAGCGATCGCCCGGGGCGACCGTCGGGTCCTCGGGGTCCATCGGGCGGGCCAGCAGCTCCTGCTGCTCGGCGGGCGTGACGTAGCCCTCCTCGGTCATCGCCTGCAGCACGACGCGACGGCGGCGCTCGGCCTCCTTCAGCGAGTCCGGTCCCCGGTACGGGTCGGCGCCGTTCGGGTTGCGCAGGAGGCCGGCGAGGAACGCGGCCTCGCCCGCGTCGAGGGCCTCGACGTCGTGCTTGAACCACGCTCGGGACGCGGCCTGCACGCCGTAGGCGCCGCGGCCGAAGTAGACGGTGTTCAGGTAGCGGGTGAGGATCTCCTCCTTGGAGATCTCCTGCTCCAGCTTCACCGCCATCACCGCCTCCTTGATCTTGCGGGTGACGGTCTGCTCCGAGCTCAGGTACTCCTGCTTCACGTACTGCTGGGTGATCGTGGACCCGCCCTGGCGCACGCCCGAGCCGCGGATGTCGGAGTAGGCGGCCCGGGCGATGCCCACGGGGTCGACGCCGTCGTGCTCGAAGAAGTCCCGGTCCTCGGCCGACACCACCGCCTCGCGGAGGACCTCCGGGATCTGCTCGTAGGTGACGAGCACGCGGTCCTCGGTGCCGTGGAGCTGGGCCATGGCGTTCGAGGCGTTGCAGTTGACCTGCACGTCCGCCGCGCACATGAACGAGGTCTGCTCCTGCACGGGCGCGACCTTCGGGTCGACCGGCAGCTCGACCTGGCCGAGGACGTAGACGAGGCCGGCGGCGCCGACCGTGGCGGTCAGGGCGGCGAGGTAGAAGGCCCGGCGCATGCGCCACAGGACGCTGCGCTTCTTGACCTTCCCCTTCCGCGAGACCTTGAGGTTGTGGACCGGGACGGGTTTGCGGGTGCGCATGGGAGGGGGTGCCCGGGCCGGCGCGGGTCGGTGGCGCGGCCGAGGCGACCCACGAGGGTACCGCCGGGTGGCCGGGTTCAGCAGGAAC
>DATAGR010000460.1:0-4585 GCA_036263575.1 Aquihabitans sp.
GTCCGCCTGGGCTGGGTCGACGACGACCAGCGCCTCGCCCTCCTGCGAGGCGCGTCGGTGGTGGCCTACCCGAGCCGGTACGAGGGCTTCGGGCTGGTGCCGCTGGAGGCGCTCGCGGTGGGGACGCCGGTGGTGGCGACCGCGGTGGGGGCGCTGCCCGAGGTCGTGGGCGACGGCGCCGTCCTGGTGCCGTCCCACGACGTCGACGCCCTCGCCGACGGGCTGGCCCGCGTGCTCGCCGGCGGCCCCGAGGTCACCGAGCTGCTCGCCAGGGGAGGGGCCCGGGTCGACGCCTACTCCTGGGAGGCGACGGTCGACGGCATCGTCGCCCTCTACCGGCGGGCCCACGAGGCGCGCTGAGCCCGGGCGCGCACGTGGGACCCGCCGAGGCGGGTCCCACGTGGACGACGGTGCGGCGGCGAGCGCCGCGGTGCCGGGTGGCTCAGGCGGCGCGGGCCACGAGGTCGCGGGCGGACCGCACGACGTCGCGGGCCTGCTCGGGCAGCTTGCCCTCGAGCTCGGCGAGCACGGTCTCGAGGCGGCCCTCGATGGACGAGAGGCGCTCCTCGACGACCTTCACCCGGTCCTCGACGAGGTCGCCGACGCCCTCGAGCGAGCCGCGGGCGGTCTCGAGGGAGCCGAGGGCGGTGCCCCGGGCGTCGTCGAGCTGGGCGGTGATCGCCTTGGTCAGCTCGACCCGCTGGACCTGCAGCTTCTGGAAGGCGATGACGCCGGCGCCGACGCCGACGTAGAAGGCGTCGCGGGCGGCGTCGGTGAGGGTCTCGATGGTCAGGTCGGCCATGGTGGGGGCTCCTTGGTGGGGTCGGGAGGTGCCGGCGTCGATCGCCGGCGTGCTGCCCAGGATAAGCACCTTGCATAACAGTTGCAAGCATCCTGCGCCGCAGGTGACGGGTGTCGCACCGGTGTCCCGGGCCGCCGGGGTGCCCCGATCCGGGGTGGGGGGTCCGTTAGCCTCGCTCCATCGTGGACAGCCCTCCCCCCGACGTCGGCGCGCCCCCAGCGGCCACCGGCGAGGTCCCCGCCGCCGTCCCCGCCGTGGTGGTCGTGATGGTCACCCACGATCCCGGCCCCTGGTTCGAGGAGACCCTCGCCACCCTCGCCGAGCAGACCTATCCCGACCTCTCGCTGCTGGTCGTGGACACCGACAGCGCCGAGGACCCCACCGCCCGGGTCCACGCGGTGGTCCCCTCGGCCCACGTCCACCGCCTCGACCACGACCCCGGCTTCGGCGCCGCCGCCAACGTGGTCGTGGACCTCGTCGAGGGGGCGTCGTTCTACGCGTTCTGCCACGACGACATCGCCCTCGAGCCCGACACCATCCGCTCCATGGTCGAGGAGGCCTTCCGCTCCAACGCCGGGATCATCGGCCCCAAGCTCGTCGACTGGCACGAGCCCCGGCGGCTCCTGCAGGTCGGCATGGGCGCCGACAAGACGGGCGTCATGGCGCCGATCACCGAACGCCACGAGCTCGACCAGGAGCAGCACGACGCCGTGCGAGACGTCTTCGTGGTCTCGGGTGGCTGCACGATCGTGCGGGCCGACCTCTTCGAGGCGCTCGCCGGCTACGACGACGGCATCGACCGCCTCGGCGAGGACCTCGACCTCTGTTGGCGCGCCCACGCGCTGGGCGCGCGGGTGATGATCGCCCCGTCGGCCCGGGTCCGCCACCTCGAGGCGCTCGCCCTGCGCCAGCCCGTCGACGACCGCCGGCGGCGGCTGGCCCGGCACCGCCTCCGCACCACGCTGGTGGCCTACGGGCCGCTCCACCGCCTGCGGGTCCTGCCGCAGGCCGCCCTGCTCGCCCTGCTGGAGGTCGTCTACGCCGTGCTGTCCGGGCACCCGGACCAGGCGCGCGACATCGCCGGCGCGTGGCCGTGGAACCTGCGCCGCCTGCGCGCCGTGCGGCGCCGGCGCAAGGCGCTGCGGGCCGTCCGCCGGGTCGGCGACAAGGAGATCCGCGCCCTGCAGGTCCGGGGCAGCGCGCGGATCAGCGCGTTCCTGCGCGGGCAGTTCGGTGACCGAGAGGACCGGGTCACCACCTTCGCCCGGTCGTCGCGCGACCTCGCCGGCGCCGTGCGCGACGGCTCCCGCCAGCTCACCGGCACCTTCGCCATCCTCCTCGCCGTCCTGCTGGTGGTGAGCTCCCGCGAGCTGCTCTTCGGTGGCATCCCGGCCATCGGCGAGTTCGCCCGGTTCCCCGACAGCCCGAACGACCTCCTGCGCGCCTGGTGGAGCGGGTGGCTCCGCGCCGGCCTCGGCGCCGAGGGCGCCCAGCCCACCGGCTACGGCATCCTCGGTCTGTTCGGCTACCTCGCCCTCGGGGCCATGAGCGTGCTGCGGGGCGTGCTCATCGTCGGCCTCGTGCCGCTCGGCGCGCTCGGCGCCTGGCGCCTGGCCCGCCCCATCGGCTCCGGACGGGCGAGCGTGGCCGCGTTCGCGGTGTACCTGGCCATCCCCGTGCCGTACAACGCCCTGGCGCGCGGCTCGTGGAGCGGCCTCCTCCTCTACGCAGCTTCCCCGTGGGTGCTGCTGGCCCTCGGCCGGGCCAGCGGACTGGCCCCGTTCGGTCCTCGTGGTGCCACCCTGGAGGAGCGGGCGACCCGCATGACCCGGCGCCGCCTGCTGCCGCTCACGCTCGGGCTCGGCCTCGGGCTGGCCCTCGTCGCCGCCTTCGTGCCCTTCGCCATCGTGGTCGCCGCCGCCGTGACCCTGGCCCTCGCCCTCGGCGGGGTGTTCTGCTTCCGGCTGGCCGGGGTCGGTCGCCTCCTGGTGGTCGGCCTGCTGGCCTGCGCCGTCGCCGTGGTGCTCAACGTCCCCTGGAGCGTCGACCTGCTGCGCGCCGACTCCCCGTGGGAGGCGGTCGCCGGCATCGGCCCCACCACGGGCGGCACCCTCTCGCTGGGTCGGATCCTGCGGTTCGAGACGGGCCCGTGGGGCGCGCCGCCGCTCGGCTGGGCCTTCCTCCTGGCCGGCGCCCTGCCGGTGGTGATCGGCCGCTCGTGGCGCCTGGAGTGGGCGGTGCGTGCGTGGTTCGTGGTCCTCGCCGGCTGGGGCGTGCTGTGGGCCTCCCAGGAGGGCCACCTGCCCGTCGGCCTGCCCACGCCCGAGGTCGTCCTGGCCCCCGTCGCCGCCGCCCTCGCCCTCGCCGCCGCCCTGGGGCTGGCCGCCTTCGAGGTCGACCTGCGGGCCTACCGCTTCGGTTGGCGCCAGGTCCTGTCGGTCGCCGCCGCCCTGGGCGTCGTGCTCGGCGCCCTGCCGCTCGCCAGCGGGCTCATCGACGGTCGCTGGCAGATGCCCGACCGCGACTACGGCGCGTCGGTCGACGGCATCGTCGACACCCGCGGCCGAGCCGCCTTCCGGGTGCTGTGGGTCGGCCAGCCGGAGGTGCTGCCCGTGGCCGCGTGGCGCTACGACGACGACGTCGCCTACGCCGCCACCGACCGGGGCGCCCCCACGGTGCTCGACCGCTTCACCGGCGGCCCACCGGGACCGACGCCGCTGCTGGCCGACGCCCTGCGCCTGGCCGAGACCCGCCGCACCAACCGGCTCGGCCACCTCCTCGCCCCCATGGGGGTGCGCTACCTCGTCGTCCCCAGCCAGCTGTCGCCGACCTCGACCGGTGCCGACGGGCGCCGTCCCGTGCCCGGTCGCCTCGTCGACACGCTCGACCAGCAGCTCGACCTCGAGGAGGTGCCGGTGCGCGAGGGCCTGCTCGTGTACCGGAACACCGCCTGGGTCTCCGAGCGGGCCGTCCTGCCCGAGCGCGAGGGCGACCGCACGTCGTTCACCGACGCGGTGGCCGACGACCTCACCGACGGCGAGGCCGCCCTCCGCGACGACGACGGCGCCGTCGGCGCCCGCGGCGTGGTGCCTGCCGAGGGCGACCTCCTCGTCGCCACCGCCAGCGACCCGGGGTGGGAGGTGCGCGTCGACGGCGTGCCCCTCGGCCGGTCGGAGGCCTACGGCTGGGCCAACCAGTTCGCCGCCACCCGCACCGGGCCGGCCGTCCTCAGCTACGACACGCCGGTCGCCCGCCGGCTGGCGGCCGCCGGGCAGGTCCTGCTCTGGCTCGTGGTCCTGGTGGTCTGGCGCCGCTCCCGCGCCGCCGAGCGTCGGGCCCGCCCCACCCGCACGAGGGGGACCGCCTGATGGCCCGATCCCGAGCCGCTCGGAAGGCGCGCACCCGCCGCACGCGCACCACCCCCCGCCGCTGGCTGCCCTTCCTCGCCCTCGTCGGGATCACCGCCGGAGCGGTCGTGGTCTCGCAGCAGGCCACCGACCCTGAGCCGACCCCGACCGCGGTGGCCACGCCCTCGACCCAGCTGCCCGTCGCCGCCGCGCCCGGCGCCCTCTCGACCGCCTGGTACTGCGCCGGTGGCACCGCCCAGGGCGACGACGGCCCCGCCGAGCTGGCCGTCCGCATCGGCAACGAGGCGCCCACCGGCGCCCGGGCCGAGATCGTCGTCGCCGGCTCCAACGGGGAGCGCCGTCGGACCACGGTCGAGGTCCCCGCCCGGGGCGCCGTCCGGGTCGTCGGCGCCGACGTCCTGCGCTCGGCGTGGAT
>DATAGR010000461.1:0-3932 GCA_036263575.1 Aquihabitans sp.
CAGGTGCTTCCAGAAGCGGCCGGGCTCGGCGTCGACCCGCAGGCGGCGGAGCACGCCCGTCTTCCAGTCCTCGCCGCGCGGCACCTCGGGCCACGCCTCGATGCCGAGGACCGAGGGCTTCACCGCCTGCCACACGTCGACGTAGGGGTGTCCGGTCACCAGCACGTCGGGGTGGCGGACGGCCTCCGCCATCCGGGTCTCCTTCGAGCCGTCGACGAGGTGGTCGAGGAGGATCCCGAGGCGCCGACCGGGACGGGGGCCGAAGCCCCGCACCACGGCGTCGAGGTGGTCCGCGCCGTCGAGGCGCTCCACGACCACGCCCTCCACCCGGAGGTCGTCACCCCACACCTTCTCCACCAGCTCGGCGTCGTGGACGCCCTCCACGAGGATGCGGCTGGCCTTGGCGACCTGGGCCGGCGCCCGGGGCACGGCCACCGACCCCGACGCGGTGCGGGTCGGGGCGGCGGCGGGCGTGCCCGGTGCCGGGCGGCGCGGCTCGACGAGGGTGACCACCTGCCCGTCGACCTCGAAGCCGCCGGTGAGCAGGGTCATCCGGTGCTCGAAGCCGCGCCGGTCGCGCACCTGCAGGACGCCGTTGACGACACCGAGGACGACCCCGCTGATCGGCGTGCCGCGCTGCTTGACCTGCAGGCCGGGGTGGGCCGCCACCACGGGGTGGCGCAGGCGGGGGTGCTTGGGGCCGTCGAGGTCGATCGGGTCGCCGATGCCCCGGGCGACGCGTCGTGGGGGAGGGCCGGCCATGGCGGGGAGGCTACGAGGGCCACCTCGGCAGGTGGGTGACCGGGCGCGGGTGCGCTGACCTGCGAGGGGCCGGACCCGGGCACCGCCGCCCCGAACCGTGCGTAGCCTTGCGGGATGCCTGCACCCGCCTGGTCGGTCGCTCCCTCTGGTCCCCTGCGGGGCGACGTGTTCGTCCGGGGGTCGAAGAACGCCGTCACCAAGCACATGGTGGCGGCGGTCCTGGGCCAGGGCCCGAGCGTCATCAAGCGGGTGCCCGAGGTCGGCGACGTCGCCATCACCGCCGACATCCTCCGGTCCCTCGGGGTCGCCGTGGACCACGACGAGGCCGCCGGCGAGATCACCGTCGAGCCCAACGAGGACGTCACCACCGAGGTGTCGACGTCGTTCAGCGGCCTCAACCGGATCCCGATCCTGCTGCTCGGCCCGCTGCTGCACCGCACCGGCGAGGCGTTCGTGCCCCTCGTGGGCGGCGACCCGATCGGCCGGCGCCCGGTCGACTTCCACATCGACGCCCTCACCGCGCTGGGCGCCGAGATCGACCTCCGGCCCGACGGCATCGCCGCCAAGGCCACCGCCCTCAAGGGCGCCAAGATCGAGCTGCCGTACCCGAGCGTCGGCGCCACCGAGACGGTGCTGCTGACCGCCACGCTCGCCCAGGGCCGCACGGTGCTGCGCAACGCCGCCACCGAGCCCGAGGTCATCGAGCTCGCCCTGTTCCTACAGCGGATGGGCGCCCGCATCGAGCTCTCGCCCGGCCGCAAGTTCACGATCGACGGCGTGCCGGCGCTGAAGGGCGCCCAGACCAGCCTGGCCGGCGACCGCAACGAGGCGTTCAGCTACCTGGTGGCCGGCCTCGTCACCGGCGGCGAGGTGCGGGTGCGCAACTGCCCGCAGGACCGGATCGTCACCGCCATCACCACGCTGCACCGCATGGGCGCGAACTTCGACATCACCGACGAGTACATCCAGGCCTCGGCGCCGAACGGCCTCAAGCCGGCGGCGGTGCAGACCGACACCCACCCCGGGTTCATGACCGACTGGCAGACGCCGCTCGTGGTGCTCTTCACGCAGGCCGACGGCATGTCCGTGCTGCACGAGACCGTGTACGAGGACCGCCTGGTCTACGTGCCGGCGCTCAAGCAGATGGGTGCCGAGATCGAGCTGTTCTCCACCTGCCTCGGCGGCGAGTCCTGCCGCTTCCACGACACCAACTCGAAGCACTCGGCGATCGTCAAGGGCGTCTCCAAGCTGCGCGGCGCCGAGGTCGACGTGCCCGACGTGCGGGCCGGCTTCTCGTCGGTGATCGCCGCCGCCATCGCCGACGGCGCGTCGACCATCACCGGGATCCACCACCTCGAGCGCGGCTACCACCGGCCCGCCCAGCAGTTCGCCGAGCTCGGCCTGCCCATCACCCCGATCGACTGACGGGGCGGACCGGCCCGCCCCGTCCCACCCCTAGCGTGGGCCGGCCATGATCCTGCTCGACGCCACCGGCCTCGCCGCCTCCCGGCCGGGTCGCGACCTCTTCAGCGGCGTCTCGCTGACGGTCTCGACGGGCGACCGGCTCGGCCTGGTGGGCATCAACGGCACCGGCAAGTCGACGCTGCTGCGCGTGCTCGCCGGGCGCGCCGAGCCGGAGGTGGGGTCGGTGCGCCGCGGTCGGGGCGCCCGCGTGGTCATGCTCGACCAGGCCGACGACCTCCCGGCCGGCACGGTGCGCGAGGCGGTGGCGCCGGGGAGCCACCCCGAGCGGGAGTGGGAGGTCGACGCCGTGCTCGACCGCCTGGGCATCGCCGCCCTGGCCGACGTGGCCACCGACCGGCTCTCGGGGGGCCAGACCAAGCGGGTCGCGCTGGCGCGCGCCCTCGTCGAGGTCGGACCCGGCGGCGGGCCCGACGACGACGCCGTGCTGCTCATCCTCGACGAGCCCACCAACCACCTCGACATCGACGCCATCGCGTGGCTCGAGGACCGCCTGTCGAGCCACCGCGGCGGCCTCGTCCTCGTCACCCACGACCGCCACGTGCTCGACCGCCTGACCACCCGCATCCTCGAGCTCGACCGCGGCAAGGCGTTCGTCCACGACGGTGGCTACGCGTCGTACCTCGACGGCAAGGCGGTGCGCGAGGAGCAGGCCGCCTCCGCCGAGTCGGTTCGCCGCAACCTGGCCCGCAAGGAGCTGGCCTGGCTGCGCCGCGGCGCGCCGGCTCGCACCTCCAAGCCGAAGGCCCACATCGCGTCGGCGACCGCCATCGTGCAGGGCCGGGCCGAGGCACCGGCCCGTCGGGGCGAGCTGCCCCTCCACGTCGAGACCCCACGCCTCGGCGACCAGGTCGTCGAGCTCCACGGCGTGGGCCACCGCTACGGCGACGACGCGCCCTGGCTGTTCCGGGGCGTCGACCTCCTGCTCGACCCCCGGGAGCGGCTGGGCGTCGTCGGCCCGAACGGCGCGGGCAAGACCACGCTGCTCCAGGTGCTGGCCGGCCGGATCCAGCCGGCCGAGGGCCGCCGGGTCGTGGGCTCCACCGTGCAGCTGGCCATCTGGGACCAGCTGGGCGCGGACCTCGACCCCGCGGTGCGCGTGCGCGACGCCCTCGCGGGTCCCGGCCGCAAGCCGGACTGGTCCGACGCCGCGCTCCTGGAGCGGTTCTGGTTCGACGGCGACGCGCAGTGGGCGCCGATCGGCACGCTCTCGGGCGGCGAGCGCCGCCGGCTCCAGCTCCTGCTCACGCTGGCCTCGCGCCCGAACGTGCTGCTGCTCGACGAGCCCACCAACGACCTCGACCTGGACTCGCTGCGCGCCCTCGAGGACTTCCTCGACGAGTGGCCGGGCGCCCTGGTGGTGGTGAGCCACGACCGCGCCTTCCTCGAGCGCACGGTCGCCGACGTCGTCGTGGTCGACGCCACCCACGACGCCGAGCGGGTGCCCGGCGGGTACGCAGCCTGGGAGGCGGCACGGCGCCGGGCCGGCTCCACCGCCGGCGCCATGCGCAGCGCGCCGAAGCCGGCTGCCGCGCCCCGGAAGCGGGCCGACCGACCGGCGCCCACCCGGCGGAGCCCCAGCACCCTGCGGCACCTCACGCGCGACGTGGAGAAGCGGCTGCGCACGCTCGAGCGGCGGCGCGACCGGTTGGCCGCCGACGTCGCCGGCATCGACGGCCGCGACCACC
>DATAGR010000462.1:0-2447 GCA_036263575.1 Aquihabitans sp.
AGAACCCGACGTACGCCGATCGCAGCAGCTGCACGCCGGCGAGGGACCGCTGCATGGCTGCAGGGTGGGGCGTCGAGAGCACCGTGAGGGACGCGACCCGGTCGGCGTGGCCGGAACCGAGCGCCCAGCCCACCCCGCCGCCCCAGTCGTGGCCCACGACGTGGAAGCGGTCGAGCCCGGCGGCGTCGGCCAGGGCCAGCACGTCGGCGACCAGCTCCTCCACCGCGTAGGACCGGCGGCCGGGTGGGCGGGCGCCGGGCGAGTAGCCCCGCTGGTCGGGCGCGAGCGTCCGGAGGCCCGCCGCCGCGAGCGTGGGCGTGACCCGGTCCCAGCAGGAGGCGTTGGCCGGCCAGCCGTGCAGGAGGACGACGGCCTCGCCGTCCGCCGGGCCCCGGTCGACGACGTCGAACCGCAGCTCGCCTCGGGTGAAGTGGTCCACGGTGCCTCCGGTGCGATCGGTGGACGGAGGCGCTACCCGGGTCGTACGCCGGTTACCCGAGGACGCCGTCGCGCCCGGCGTTTCGCCGTCGGCGAGGCGGGAAGGTCCCCGACCGGTGCCCCGGCGGCGCCCCGAGCCGCGAGCAGGAGGACGATCGATGGCGATGCAGACGGTGGCCGTGCCCGTGCGGGCGGACGAGGCGTAGCGGTGGAGGCCGAGGCCCCGCTCCCCGAGGCGGCGCTGTCCGGTGCCGCCCTCGACGACCTCCGGGCCCTGGTCGAGCGACCGGGGCCGTTCGCGTCGGTGTACCTGCTCCTCGAGCCCGAGGAGGTCGACGCGCCCGAGCGGCTCGACGTGCGCTGGCGCCACGTGCGCGACGCGCTGGTCGAGGCGGGCACGCCGAGCGAGGTGGTCGACGCGGTCGACGAGGCCGTGCAGGGCGCCAGCGGCCACGGCGGCCGCACCCTCGTCGTGCTCGCCCCGTCCGCGGGCGACCCGTTCGTGGCCGAGCTGGCCCTGCCGGCACGGGGCGAGCTCGCCCGTTGGGCGCCGCTGCCGCTGCTGGGGCCCGTGCTGGCCGACCGGCAGGCGGCCGTGCCCCACGTCGTCGTGCGCATCGACCGCACCGGCGCCGACGTGGTCGGCGTGGTGGGGGAGGAGGCGGTCGAGGAGGCCGAGGTGGAGGGCGACTCGTACCCGATCCACCGCAGCTCCCCGGGCGGCTGGTCGCAGCGCCGCTTCCAGCAGCGGGCCGAGTCGAGCTGGGCGGAGAACGCGGCCGAGGTCGCTGAGGTCGTGGCGGCGATGGCCGGCAGGGTCGATGCGTCGTTCGTGGCCGTCGCCGGCGACGTCCGGGCGTCGACCATGCTTCGCGAGGCCCTGCCCCCCGAGGTGGCCGCGGTCGTCCAGGAGGTGCGGGGATCTCGCCACGCCGACGGCTCCGACGACCTCACCGACGACGAGGTCCTGCGCCTGGTGGCGACGGCCGGTGCCGCGACGACCACCGCGCTGCTACGCGAGGCCTCGGCCGAGCTGGCCCGTGAGGGCCGAGCGGTCAGCGGGCCCGACGACGTGCTGGCCGCCTTGGCGGCCGGTCAGGTGGCGGTCCTGCTCGTGCACGAGGACGTCGACGACGATCGCGCGGCCTGGTTCGGGCCCGAGCCGATGCAGGTGGGCGCCACGGCCGACGTCGTGCAGGCCATGGGCGTCGCCGACCCGCAGCGAGGCCGGTTGCTCGACGTGGCCGTCCGCGCCGCGCTGGGCTCGGGCGCCTCGATCCAGGTCGTGCCCGACGCCGCCCACGACGCCATGGCTGCGCTCCTCCGGTGGACGATCTGATGGCGACGACCGCCGATCGGTCGCCGAACGGCGTGGGGCCCGGTACTGCGACGGCAGCCGGTCCGACCGACCCCACGGACGGCGACCCGGCGCCGGGGCCGAGCGACCCGTGGCTCGGGGGCCTCGCGGCGACGCTGTTCGCGACCACCTCCCGCCTGCGCTCGGCCCGGACCTTCCACCCCCGGGGCCAGGTGCTCTGCGGGACGGCGTCCCTGACCGGCCGCGGCTCGGCGCTCGCCGACCGGGGCTCGTGCGAGGCCCTCGTGCGCTTCTCCCGGGGGATCGGCCTGCCCGAGCTCCTGCCGGACTTCGACGGTGTTGCCGTCCGGCTGGTCCACGCCCACGGCCCCGGCGCCCACCAGGACCTCCTGCTCGTGTCGTCGGGCTCGGCTCCGGTCCTGCGCCACGCCCTGGTGCCGACACGGACGTGGCACGCCACGACCTTCACCTCGGTGCTCGCCTTCGAGGTCGCTGGCGAGACCTCGGTGCTCGGCGCCCGGGTGCACGCCGTCGACGGGTCGCCGCTCGCCACCGCGGCGGATCTGGTCGCGGCGGCCACGGGCCCCGGGCTCGTCATCGAGCTCCTCGCCGCAACGGCGACCGGACCCTGGCGGCCGATCGGCACGGTGGCGCTCGATCGCGGCTGGTCCGGCGATCAAGGTGCGCTCGG
>DATAGR010000463.1:0-7223 GCA_036263575.1 Aquihabitans sp.
GGATGGCGGTGGCCAACGCGGCGTGCCTGGCCGGCACGGTGCTCCTCGTCCACCGGCGGGCGGGCCGGTGGGCGGCGACGGCCACGGCGCTCGGCCTGGCGCTGGCGGTGCGCTCGATGCGTCCCGCGATCTTCGCCGCGATCTGGAACCCGTGGGCGGGTGTGGCCCCGCTCGTGCTGCTGGTGGCGGTGGCCTGGAGCATCGCCGCCGGCGACCGGCGCCTCTGGCCCCTCGGCGTCGCCCTCGCCAGCTACTGCGCCCAGGCCCACCTCACCTACGTGTTCCCCGCCGTCGGGCTGCTGGCGGTGGCGGCGGCCTTCGAGGTGGGCTCGGCCGTGGCCGCCCGGCGCAGCCCGGCCGACGCCGGCCCCCGGCCCCGGTGGCCGCTCGTGGCCGCCGTGGTGGTCGGCGCGGTGTGCTGGGCGCCACCCCTGATCGACCAGCTGACGGGTGACCCGGGCAACCTCACGGTGGTGGCCGACGCCAACGACGCCGACCGCGAGCGGGCGGGCGCGGACGCCGCCGGCGCCGCCGTCAGCCGGTCGACGGGCGTGGTGCCCGCGTTCGCCGGGGACGAACGCCTCGACGGGTTCGGCGTGGTCGACGGCGACGCCGGTCCGGGGTGGCGCGCCGGCACCGCCGCCGCCGTGCTCGTCGGCGTGGTGGCCCTCGGCGCGCTCGCGGCTCGGCGCCGCGATCGCACGACCGCCTCCGCAGTGGCGATCGCCCTGGTCCTGGTGGCCACGGCGGCGCTGGTCGCCGCCACCATGCCCCTCGAGCGCCAGATCGCGTCGGTGTACTCCTTCCGCTGGTTCACGGTCGCCGGCCTCGTCGCCTGGCTGGCGCTCGGCCTGGCTGCGACCCGGGCGTTGCGGCCGGGCGTGGCCGCTGACGACGCGTCCCACACCCGCCCTGCGCTCGCCGGGTCCGGGCGCCGGTCGTGGGGACACGTGGCAGGCGGAATCGCCGCCGTTGCGTTGGTGGCGGTCGCGGTCGTGGCCGCCGACGGCCGGATCGGGGCGAAGGACACCTGGCCGTTCGCGCCGGCCGACCGGCTGGGCGACGAGGTCGTCGCCGCCACCGAGCCGGGGGCACGGTACGTGCTCGACCCGTCCGGCCAGTTCGACATCGCGTTCAGCCCGGCCCTGGCGTGGCGCCTCCGCGAGGCAGGCCGCCACCCGGTCCTGCACGGCAACCGGGGCGATGCGTTCGGGGAGCGGTACAAGCCGACGGGGGAGCGCTGTGCCGGCCGGATCGTCCTGCAGGACCGGTTGGCCGACCTCCCGGCGGGCGGGCGGCGGATCGGCCGGGCGCCCCTGCGCGACGCGCCGGGGAACGAGCCGTTCGTGTGGCTGGTGCTGTCCCCCGACCGGAGTCGCGCCGGGCTCTGCTGAGGACCCGGCCGCCCCCCGACGCGACGCGCGCCGCCGGGCGTAGCCTCGGCCGGGTGCCCCGTCGTCGCCCCCACTTCCGGTACTCCCGCTGGGACGGCACCCAGGTGGGGTTCGACCTGGACGCCGATTCGGTCCTCTCGGAGATCAACGACGACCTCCTCTACCACGGCGACCTGAACGCGGCCCTGCGCCGCATGCTCAACTCGGGCTTCGAGGACCGCAACGGCGAGCGCGTCCAGGGCATGAAGGAGCTCATGGAGCGCCTGCGCCAGCAGCGTCGCGAGCGCCTCGAGAACCACGACCTCGGCGGAGTCTACGACGACATCGCCGAGCAGCTCCGCGAGGTGGTCGACATGGAGCGCGCCGCGCTCGACGACCTGCAGCGCGAGGCCGCCGAGTCGGGCGACGCCCGCCGCAAGGAGGTCACCGACGAGGCCGTCGAGCAGCGCCGGATGGAGCTCGACCTCCTGCCGCCCGACCTCGCCGGCATGGTCCGCGAGCTGTCCGAGCACGACTTCACGTCGAGCGAGGCGCGGGAGCGCTTCGAGGAGCTCACCGAGCAGCTCCGCCAGCAGCTGGCCCAGCGCTGGTTCAACCAGATGGCCGGCGCCATGAGCGACGTCTCGCCGGAGGCGCTGGCCCGCACCAAGGACATGCTGGCCGAGCTCAACCAGATGCTCGAGGCGCGTGCCGCCGGACGGGACCCCGACTTCGAGGGCTTCATGGAGCGCTTCGGCGACTTCTTCCCGGAGGACCCGAAGGACCTCGACGAGCTCCTCGAGGTCATGGCCCGCCGGATGGCGGCCATGCAGGCGATGATGAACTCGATGACGCCCGAGCAGCGGGCGCAGCTGCAGGGCCTCAGCGAGCAGCTGCTCGAGGACATGGACCTGCGGTGGCAGATGGACCAGCTGTCGTCGAACCTCCAGCAGGCGTTCCCCGACCTCGGCTGGAACCGCCGCTACGACTTCTCGGGCCAGGACCCCCTCGGGTTCGCCGACGCCGCCCAGGTCATGAACGAGCTCGGCGACCTCGACCAGCTCGAGCAGATGATGCGCAACGCGTCGAACCCCGGCGCGCTGGCCGAGGTCGACCTCGACCGGGCGCGCGAGCTGCTCGGTCCGGAGGCCGCCGACAGCCTGGAGAAGATGGCCGAGCTGGCCCGGATGCTCGAGGAGGCCGGCCTCATCGAGAACCGCGAGGGCCGCTACGAGCTGACGCCGGCCGGCCTGCGCCAGGTGGGCAAGCACGCGCTGAACGACCTCTTCTCGAAGCTCGCCCGCGACAAGTTCGGCCAGCACGAGCTGACCCGGACCGGCCTCGGCCACGAGCGCTCGCAGGACACCAAGCCCTACGAGTTCGGCGACCCGTTCAACCTCCACATCGAGCGCACGATCCGCAACGCGGTGGCCCGAAGCGGGGGCGGCACGCCGGTCACCCTCTCGCCGGAGGACTTCGAGGTCGAGCAGACCGAGCAGAGCGTCCGATCGGCCACGGTGCTGATGATCGACCTGTCGCTCTCGATGCCGATGCGCGACAACTTCCTGCCGGCCAAGAAGGTCGCCATGGCGTTGCACTCGCTGATCTCGAGCCGCTTCCCGCGCGACTACCTCGGCCTGGTCGGGTTCAGCGAGGTCGCACGCATCATCGAGCCCCGGGAGCTGCCCGAGGTGTCGTGGGACTACGTCTACGGCACGAACATGCAGCACGGCTTCCAGCTGGCCCGCAAGCTGCTCGCCCGGGAGCACGGCACCAAGCAGATCATCATGATCACCGACGGCGAGCCCACCGCCCACATCACCGCCAGCGGGCAGCCCACCTTCAACTACCCGCCCGTGCAGGAGACGGTGGACGCCACCCTGCACGAGGTGCTGCGGGCCACCCGCGAGGACATCCGCATCAACACGTTCATGCTGGACGCCACCCCGTACCTCCAGCGCTTCATCGAGGACCTCACCAAGCTCAACCGCGGCCGGGCCTTCTTCACCACGCCCGACACCCTCGGCGACTACGTGTTGGTCGACTTCCTGGAATCGCGCCGCCAGATGTCGCGCCGGGGCAGCGGCCGCCGCTCCGCCTGATCGAGGCTCGGGTCGAGGCGGGCGGGCCCGCTCAGCGCTCGAGGAGGGCCTCGTACCGCAGGCGGTCGTCCTCGGAGAACGCGCACAGGACGACCTCGGTGACGTGCCGCGGGCCGGCATCCACCACCGCACGGATCGTGGCCAGCGCGACCTCGGCGGCCGCTTGCTTGGGGTAGCCGTAGACGCCGGTGGAGATGGCGGGGAACGCGATCGAACGGGCGCCCAGCTCGTCGGCGACCTCGAGCGACCGGCGGTAGCAGGAGGCGAGCAGCTCGGGCTCGCCCTCGGTGCCGCCGCGCCAGATCGGCCCGACGGTGTGGATCACCCAGCGCGCCGGGAGGCGGTAGCCGTCGGTGGCCTTGGCGTCGCCGGTGTCGCAGCCGCCGAGCGCGAGCGACGCCTCGAGCAGCGAAGGCCCGGCGGCCTGGTGGATCGCGCCGTCGACGCCGCCGCCGCCGGCCAGCGCCCGGTTGGCGGCGTTGACGATGGCGTCGACCTCGAGCGCCGTGATGTCGGCCCGGATCGCCCGGATGGCGGCGGCGCTCACGACCGGTCGGGATCGACGCGCCGGGCGACGAGGTCCTCGATCGCCTCGGCGATGGCGGCCGGCTCCTCGACGGGCAACGTGTGGGTGCCCTCGCGGAACGTCAGCAGCTCGCTGCCGGGGATGGCGTGGTGCATCGCCTCGGAGCAGCGGGCCGGCGTGAACACGTCGGCGCCGGCGGCCACGACGAGCGTCGGCACCGAGATCGACGGCAGCAGGTCGGTCGCGCTGTGGGCCCGCATGGCGGCGGCGAAGCGCACCAGCACCGCCAGGTCCATGCCCTTCAGGTGCAGGAGGTAGGGGTGGAGCGCCTCGGCCGTCGTCTTCGGCCCCGCTGCTCGCGCCAGCCGGGCGCCGAGGTGGCCGACCTTGGCCGGGCCGATCGTCGCCTGGACCGGCTTCACGACCTCGGGGAACCACCGCATCGCGGCGGACATGACGGGGAACAGCCGGTCGCCGACGGACGTGCCGTAGAAGGTCTTGGCCGGGTTCTCGGCCGTGCCGGCCACGAGGACCAGCGCGGCGATGCGCTCGGGTGCGAGCCGGTAGAGCTCCAGCGCGGTCTGCACCCCCATGGAGTGGCCGACCACCAGGACGCGGTCGAGGCCGGCGTCGTCGAGCACGGCCAGGAGGTCGCGGGCGATGCGGGCCATCGAGACGTCGTCGAGCGTGAGGTTCCGTGCGCCTCGGTTCGGCTGGCGGGGGAGGCCCGAGCGCCCGTGGCCCCTCGTGTCCGGGACGGTGCACGGGTGGCCCTGCTCCTCGAGCGCCGGCAGCAGGCCGACCCAGTAGGCGTCGCTGCACGACCACCCGTTGGCGAAGAGGATCGGGATGCCGGGGCGGTCCGGGCCGCGCACCGTGTAGGCGATCGTGGTGCCGTCGTCGACGACGACCGAGCGCTCCTTCTCGTAGAGGGCGTAGGCCCGGTCGCTCCCCGGCTCCGGCAGCCAAGGCTCGTCGATCGCGTGCGTCATCGGGCCTCCCGGGGGGCGGGTCAGGTCGGCGAGTGTGCCACCCGGCGGGTGGGCGCGGAGGGGTTCGACGGTGGCGCCCCGTTGCTCCTGCAGGGATCACCCACAAGTTCTGCTTGCGTCGACGTGAACCAGCGGCGAAGATCACACTGTTGTAATTCCACACGTGGTATGGCGATCGGATCCGTTCGGTCACTCGCCACCCCGACAGCTGGTGACCGTTCGGTCGGCCGCTTCGGCCGACTCGAAGCCCCTGGGGGACCCAACCCATGCACAGCACCTCCGTAGACATCGAAGCCAAGGGGTGGCAGGACCTCGCCAACTGCCTCGGCGTCGACCCCGACCTCTTCTTCCCCGAGCGTGGCGCGTCCACGAGGGAGGCCAAGGAGGTGTGCAAGGGCTGCGTCGTCCGGCAGGACTGCCTCGAGTACGCGTTGTCGAACGGTGAGAAGTTCGGCATCTGGGGCGGCCTGAGCGAGCGGGAGCGCCGTCGCATCCGCCGCCAGCGGGCCCTCGCCCGCCGCTCGTCGCTGGAGGCCGAGGCCACCGCCGACGGCCTCGGCGCCTGAGCGAACGCCGCAGCGGGCCCCGGGGGTCGCCGGCGGCCCGGCTCAGCCGGTGCGCCGTGCCGCGATCCGGGCCTCGATGGTCCGGTCGGCGTCGAGGTCGAGCGCCGCCCATCGGGCCTCGGGCACGGCCTCGAGCACGGCTCGGGGCACCAGCCCCACCAGCTCGCAGCCCGCGACGGGGGCGTGGGCGGCCACGGCGTCGGTCGCCGCCGCCGGGCCCACGACCAGCGGGTCGACCAGGTTCATCGAGACCTGCACCCGGTCGCCGACGGCCAGGCCGAGGGCCCGGATCGTCGGGCTGCGCACCTCCCGGGCGATGCGCCGGGCCAGGGGCAGGTCCGGCTCGGCGAGCCACACGTTGTAGGCCACCAGGACCGGGCGAGCGCCCACCGCCACCGCCCCGGCCGAGGGGTGCGGCCTCGCCGGACCGCACGTCGGCGGCAGGGTGGCGAAGGCGTGGCGGCGCACGTCGGGCAGCGATCGCTCGGGGCCGTAGGCGAAGCAGGGGAGCGCCAGCTCGTCGGCCGCCCAGGCGCAGAAGCGGTCGCGGGCGGCGACGGCGTCGGCCATGGCGGCGCCGTCGAGCGGCACGAACGGCACGACGTCGAGGGCCCCGATGCGGGGGTGGACCCCCTCGTGGCCCCGCAGGTCGACGGCGGCGACGGTGGCCCGGGCGACCTCGTGCGCCGCCTGCTCCCCGACGACGGTCAGCACGCTGCGGTGGTGGTGCGGGTCGGTGTGCACGTCGAGCAGGTCGGCGCCGGCGGCGACGGCCACCGCATCGACCACGGCGAGGTCACGGCCCTCGCTGAGGTTGATCGCGCACACCAGCACGGCGCCAGCCTCCCATGTGTCGGCCGGGTGAATTCGCCCGGACCGACGTGGTGACCCCTGGACGAGGGGGTTACGGTGACGGCATGGCAGGTCTCGGAGCACCCGAACTCATCATCGTCCTCGTGATCGTCCTGGTCGTCTTCGGCGGGGCCAAGCTCCCGAAGCTGGCCAAGTCGCTGGGCGAGGCCCAGAAGGAGTTCAAGAAGGGCTCCGAGGACGGCGTCGTCGACGACACCGGCACCGTCGTCAACAAGGACACGTCGGGCTCGGGCCCCATCTCCTGATCGGCGGGCCGCTCGGCCCGCCACCCGCACCGCAGAGCCCGGCCGTCGCGCCGGGCTCTGGCGCGTCTGCCGAGGTCACGGGCCTGATCGGGCTGGGCCCGGCCGGGCGTTCGGGGGCGTCAGACCCGGGCGGCCGCCTCCTGGCGGCGGCGCTTGAGGATCCGGCGGCGCTCACGCTCGGAGCAGCCGCCCCACACGCCGTGGTCGATGCGGTTGGCCAGGGCGTACTCGAGGCAGCGGCCCTGCACCGGGCACGACGCGCAGATGCGCCGCGCCGCGTCGACCCCGACGCCGTCGCTCGGGAAGAACGCCGCCGGGGGGTAGTTCCGGCAGTTGCCGTCCCGCATCCACTGGAGCTCGACCTCGTCCATCACGTTCCTCCGGGGGCTTTCGCCCCGAGTCTCTGGTTGGGATCCCGTCGATTGGTGCAACGGTGGTCCCCGGCCCGGCATGACGAACGGGCCGCTGCCATCGTTCCCCGGTCCGTGTGAAGGTTCGGTGCAGGCGCGGTGGAGATGTGGAGAAAACCTGCTTGCATGGCCCCAT
>DATAGR010000464.1:0-2511 GCA_036263575.1 Aquihabitans sp.
CCTCGGTGGCCCCGGACCTCCGGGTCACCGAGGTCGACCTCGCCGGACCGCCGACCTCCCCCGACCTCCGGGCGGCCGGGTGGGCCGAGGCGGCGGTGCTGCTGGCGGGCGCGCGGGGCGAGGCGGCGCCGGTGCGCGCACCCGACGGCGGGGTGGCCGAGGCCCGCGTCGAGGACGGGCGCATCGTCGTGCGGGTCTCGGCCGGCGACCCGCTCGACGACGTCGTCCTGCGGTCCTACGCGATCGGCGCCGCCCACATGGCGTTCGGCTGGGTGACCGGCGAGTCGCTGGCCGTCGCCGCCGACGGCGAGGTCCACGACCTGACCATCCGCTCGTTCGGCGTCCCCCGAGCCGTCGACACGCCACCGATCGAGGTGGAGGTCGACCCGACCGCGGGGCCGCCGGTCAACGGCTCGGACGCCGTCTTCGCCGCGGTGGCGGCGGCGGTGTGGGTGCACCAAGGTTGTCCCACCGACTGGCCCACCCGAGAGGCGCTGCGATGACGAACCCCAACGGTCTCCCCTACACCCCGGCCGTGGCCGCCGGCGGATGGGTCGTCGTCTCGGGCCAGCTCGGCCTCCGCGACGGCGAGCTGGTGGAGGACTTCGCCGGCGAGGTCGACCAGACCATCGCCAACCTTGCGGCCCGCCTCGCCGAGCACGGCCTCGGCCTGGGCGACGTCGTGAAGACGACGTGCTTCCTCGCCGACCTCGGGCAGTTCGACACCTTCAACGAGCGCTACGGCGCGGCCTTCGCCGAGCCCCGCCCGGCTCGCTCGGCCTTCCAGGTCGCGGCGCTGCCACGAGGGGCCAACGTGGAGATCGAGGCGTGGGCGCTGGGCGGCGGTCCCGCCTGACGCTGGGCCCCGCACCGGCGCCGCCGCCGGTGCAGGCGCTCAGACGTTGGTCTCGAGGAGCTCGCTGCCCTCGTGGGTGCGGTCGACGTCGTCGTTGACGAGCCAGCCGAGCAGGGCTGACGCGACGGCGCCCGACATGAGGACGCCCACGGGGATCACCACGACGAGGACGACCACGAGGACGATGGCTCCGATCATGGGCCCATCATCGCCCCCCACCGGTGGCCGCCGCCAGCGCGTCCGAGTCGGACGGCGGGCGCGCTCCCGGGCCCACAAGTGACCGGCGGGTAGCTTGTGGGTCCGTGGTCCCCCCGTCCGGTTCGCCCACCCCGCCGCCTCGGCCGGGTGCCCTGGGCGGCGTGCGGGCCGGTTCCCGGACCGTCCACCGGCCCCGGCGGGGCCCGATCCCCACCCCCCGACCGGTCCTCCCGTCCGCCGGGCGCGACGCCCAGCGCCCGATCGACCGCCGCTCGGCCCCGGTGCCCGTCGAGCTGCCGGCGCCCCGCCCGCTGGCGTCGAGCGCAGCGGGCCACGAGGCGGTCGATGCGCGACCCGGTCACGTCGGCGGGCTCGACGGCCTGCGGGCGGTGTCGGTCGCAGTGGTCGTGGCCTTCCACCTGGGTTGGGTGGACGGCGGCTTCCTGGGCGTCGACGTGTTCTTCGTGGTCTCGGGCTTCCTCATCACCCGGCTGCTCGTGGCCGAGGTGGAGCGGTCCGGCTCGGTCGGCCTCGGCACGTTCTGGGTGCGGCGGTTCCGCCGGCTGGTGCCGGTGCTGCTCGTGGTGGTGGCCGCCGTGTTGGCGTTCGCCCGGTGGTGGTGGCCACGGTGGCGGCTGGCCGACCTGCGCGGCGATGCCCTGGCGGCGCTCGGCTACGTGGCGAACTGGCGGTTCAGCTGGTCGGGCGAGTCGTACTTCGACGGCGGGCTGGCGCCGAGCCCGCTCCGCCACCTGTGGTCGCTGGCGGTGGAGGAGCAGTTCTACGTCGTCTGGCCGCTGGTGGTCGTGGTCGTGGTCGCCGTCGTGGCACGGGTGGGCGGGTCGGTCCGACGCGCCGTCGGGCGGGTGGCCCTCGCCGGCGTGGCGGCCTCGGCGGCGTGGATGGTCGTGTCGGCCGGCTCCAGGGCCGGGCTGTCCCGCGTCTACTACGGCACCGACGCTCGGGTCTTCGCGCTGTGCGCCGGGGCGTGGCTCGCCTGTGCCCTCGAGGGGTGGCTGACGGCACCGGCGTCCCGGGCGGCACGGCGTGCCCGGGCGCGTGCGGTGTCGCGGGGCGCGCCGGTCGGGCTGGCCGGCCTGGCGGTGCTGGTGGTCCTGGCTCGCGAGGACGCGCTGGTGACGTACCGCGGCGGGTTCCAGGCCGCGGCGGCGCTGTCGGTGCTGGTGGTGGCGGGCGTGGTCGCCGGCCGCGGCCCGGTGGTCGGCGTGCTGGAGGCGCCGGTCCTCCGGTGGCTGGGGCAGCGCTCCTACGGGATCTACCTCTGGTCGTGGCCGCTGCAGGTGCTGGTGGAGGCCCGGTACTCGCCGTCGCGCCCGGTGCTCGGCGCGGTCGTCGTCGTCGGGGCGGTGGCCCTGGCGGCTGCGTCGTTCGCGTTGGTGGAGGAGCCGGTGCGCACCGGTCGGACCCTCTGGTCGCGGGAGCGCCCCGTCGGCGTC
>DATAGR010000465.1:0-2431 GCA_036263575.1 Aquihabitans sp.
GGGGAACCGTCGGTGGGGTGGGTCCAGCCCACCCCACCGCTCGCGCCCGGCGGCGGGCCCGAGCGATCAGGTCAGGCGGACGATCCCCATGCGCACCGCCTGCAGCACCGCCTGCGTGCGGTCGCGGGCGTCGAGCTTGTGGTAGATCGAGGCGAGGTGGTTCTTCACCGTCTTCTGGCTGATGTAGAGCTGCTCGGCGACCTCGGGGGTCGAGCAGCCGTCGGCGATGAGCTGCAGGACCTCGACCTCGCGCTTGGTGACGATCCGGTCGGACTCCTCCTCGGCGGGCACGGGGTCGATGCGCCGCACCTCGTCGAGCATCGCCCCGGCGAGGGCGGGCGACATGGCCGCCTCCTCGTTCGCCGCCATGCGGATCGCGTCGGCGATCTCGTCGGTGGAGCAGTCCTTCACGAGGTAGCCGACGGCGCCGGCCTTGAGCGCCTCGGCGATCACGCTCTCGTCGGCGTGCATGGTCAGCATCACCACGCGGATCTCGGGGTTCGACCGCTGCAGGCGGCGGGTGGCCTCGACGCCGTCGACGTCGGGCATGGTCACGTCCATCAGCACGACGTCGGGCCGGAGCTCGCCGGCCAGGCGGACGGCCTCCTCGCCGTCGCTCGCCTCGCCGACCACGTCGAACCCCTCTTCGCTGAGGCTGCGCCGCAGCCCCTCGCGGAGCATCCGGTGGTCATCGGCGAGCAAGAGGCGAACGGCCACGGCCACTCCTTCAGGGCGCTAGCGCGACGCGCGGGGTGGGCGCGAGCGGGGTCATCCTGGCACAGGGCGCCCAGCGTGCGGGCCATGCGTGGTCGCCGCGGCGCCGCCCCACCGCTCGCGGTTCAGACGTTCTGGATCTCGCAGCGGACGGTGGTGCCGAGGCCCGGCTGGCCGCTGACGTCGAGCGTGGCGCCGATGCTCGCGGCCCGCTCCCGCATGCCCATGAGGCCGTAGCTGTCGAGGCGGCCGGCCCGGCCCTCGGGGAAGCCGATGCCGTCGTCGACCACGAGCAGCAGGGCCCGCTGGCCGTCGCTGTGCCAGGTGACGGCGACCTTGGTGGCCTTGGCGTGGCGCTCCACGTTGGTGACCGCCTCCTGGGCGATGCGCCAGAGCTCCCGCTCCTGCAGCAGCGGCAGGCGCCCCGTGACCCGGGTGTCGAGGCGGGTGACGAGGTCGCTCCTGGCCTCGACGCGCTCCAGGAACCCCCGGAGGATCTCGGTGACGTCCTGGCTGTCGGTCACGTCGGTGCGCAGGTCGTAGAGGGTGTCGCGCACCTCGCCGACCACCCCGCGCACGTCGTTGCGCAGGTTGGCCAGCTGGGTGGTGACCGGCTTGCCGTTGGCGTCGGCCTTCACGATGCGGTCGAGCTCGAAGGCCAGGTAGGCGAGCGACTGGCCGATGCGGTCGTGGAGGTCGCGGGCGATGCGGGTCCGCTCCTCGTCGGCACCGACCGTCCGCAGCCGGGCGAACCACCGGGCGTTGTCGATGGCGAGCGCCGCCGGCTCGACGAAGCCGTCCAGCAGCTCCTGGTCCCGGAGGCGGAAGTGGCGCGCCTCCCGGTGCTCCAGGGCGACGAGGCCGATCGTGGAGTCGCGCGCCGGCAGCGCGGCGTAGAGGCCCGATGCCATCTCGGCCGAGACGCCGGGCCCGTCCACGAGGAGCTCGTCGACGGCGACCGGGTGGCGCAGCTCGAGGGCGTCGAGGAGCGGCCCCGGCAGCTCGGCGGTGGTGTAGACGGGCGCCGGTCGCGGCCCGTCCCACCGGGCCACGAGCCACGTCTCGTCGGTCTCGTCGAGCAGGAAGACGGTGGCGCCGTCGTAGTCGAACAGGTCGCGCAGCCGCCCGATGGTGGTGTCGAGCGCCTCCTCGAGGTCGAGCGACGCCGGCAGCGTCTGGGCCACGCGGTGGAGGGAGTAGAGCAGGAGGTTGGCGTCGGCCAGCCGGCCCAGGCGGTCGAGGGCCAGGGTGTGCTGGCGGTCGGCCTCGCCGGTGACCCGCCGGGCGTAGCCGGCGATGAGCGCGACGAGCATGAGCTCGACCGTCCACTGGGTGGCGGTGCGCAGCTCGTCGACGCCCGCGCCGTCGGTGGCCAGGTAGGGGATGGCCACGGCGAGGGCCGACACGATGCTCACCCGGAGGGCGAAGGCGAAGCCGCGGGCGAAGCCGGCCACCATCACCGCGGTGATGAGGGCGAAGACGAACGGCGAGGTCCAGTAGCCGGTGGCGGCCACCGCGATGACGTGGAACGCCACCTCCACGAGCACCCGCACGATGCTGCGGACGTCGTCGACGTAGCGGACCGGCCGCACGATGCGGAAGACGTTGTAGCCGACGACCGCTGCGCACCAGGCGACGATCCACCAGTCGCCCTCCGCGAACGACGGGCTGGCCAGCGCCACCGAGATGGCGGTCGTGCCGCCCCGGATGCCGAGGA
>DATAGR010000466.1:0-2092 GCA_036263575.1 Aquihabitans sp.
GACCGCACCGGGGGCACCGTGGACGTGGTGGCGGTGGCCGAGCCGCCGGAGCCGCTCCCGGGCTCGCTCCCGGGGCCGGCCACCGTCACCACCAAGACGGCTCGCATCGCCGACCTCGCCTTCGCCCCCGGCCGCGGCACCCCCGTCATCGAGGGCTCCTCCCTGCAGGCCCCCTCCGTGGCACCCCTGGTGAGCGCGGCGAGCGGCACCCTCGTCCTCGCCTCGGGGCGCGACGAGCGCACCTGGAGCACGGTGCAGGAGGGCGGGCCGACGGCCGGCACGGCACCGACGGGGCCGGCCGACGGGACCCTGGTGCGCGACACCTTCGACCGGGCGGCGGTCGGGACCGCCATCCCCACGAGCTGGTACGGCGACCGGGACGGTCCCGCCGCCGCCGAGGTCACCGAGGACCCGGGTGGGGGTCGGCAGCTGCTGCTGACGAACCGCGACGGCGGCGACGCGACGGCGACCTGCCGCGCCGTGCCGGTGACGGGCGCCCCGGTCACCGTGGCCGCCCTCGTCCGCGTCGAGGGCGTGGGCACGGCGGACACCCGGCTGCTGACGGTGAAGGGGCCGGAGGGCACGCTGGCGTCGCTCCGGCTCACCCGGAAGGGCCTCGTCGGCTACTCCTCGCCGGCGGGTCGCATCGACCACGCGCCGCTCGCCCCGGGCGACCTGCGGGTCAGCGTGCGGGTCGACCCGGCACGGGGGGTGACCGATCTCCTCGTGGCCCTGGCCGACGGCACGCCGGTCCTCGACCTCCGCGACGTGCCTGCGCTCTCGCCCGCCGGCGAGGGCCCCGACGAGGTCTGCGCCGCGCCCCCACCGGGCGTCCCCGGCGCCACGCTCGCCGTGCGTGACCTCACGGTCACCCCCGCCTGACCAGGCGGCTGGCACGGCCACCCCCGCCTGAGCGGGCGGCTGGCGGGGCTGCAGGTCCGTGCCCGGCGTCCACCGGGTAGCTTCTCGACCCCGGCGGGTTCTTCGACCTCACGTCCAACGCGGAGCGGTCGATGGACTCGTGCAGGGTTTCGTCGGGTGGGAGGTCGGGAGCGGCATGGTGGACGAGGAGCACGAGGGCGAGGACCTCGAGCACCGCACCCTGGCCCACGACCTCCTCCAGTCGGTGGCCATCATCCAGGCGATCGTGACCGCGACGCGGCTGACGACGCCGACCCCCGAGCAGCTCGACGCCAACCTGGCGATGGTGGAGGCCGAGGCGCAGGCCATGGCCCGGCTGTGCCAGCGCCAGCTCGACGGCGCCCGGCCCGTCGGCCCCGTGGACCTCGGCGCCCTGGCCGCCGCCGTGGTGTCCCGGATGCAGCCCGTCTACGAGGGCGAGATCGACTGCGAGGTGCAGCCCGGCGTCCGCCTCCAGGTGGTCGACGACCCGCTCGACTGGGAGCGCAGCCTGCTCAACGTGCTGGAGAACGCGTGTCGCGCCGCCGGGCGGGGCGGCAAGATCTCGATCTCGTGCCGTCGCCACCAGCACCTGATCCACCTCTCGGTGGGGGACTCCGGGCCGGGCTTCGGCGAGGCGCCCGCCGGGCGGTCCTCGCTCGGCATGGTCGGGGTGTCACGGCTGGTCGACCGCCACGGCGGCCACCTCGAGCTGAAGCGGAGCGCCCTGGGCGGCGCCCAGGTCACGATCGTCGTGCCCGCCCGGGACTGAGCTCCGCGGCCTGGCCGCCGCCGGCCAGCGGGTGGGGCACCGGGCGCATGCCGGCCCGCAGCGCCAGGCTCACCGCCTCGAGGCTCGAGTGCACGCCGACCCGGGCGAGGATGTTCTTCACGTGGGTCCGCACCGTGTTGAGCGAGATGGTGAGCGCCTCGGCGATCTCCCGCCGGTCGAGCCCGGTGACCATGAGCTCCAGGACCTGGCGTTCACGGTCGGAGAGGGCGCCGACGAGTTGCTTCCACTCGTCCTCCGGCGGGGGGTTGATGAAGATGTCAACGACGGGTCCGACGAGCTCGACGGGGATGAAGGTGTGGCCTTCGATCACGGTGGCGGACCGCCTTCCGGAGGTCCTCGGGTTCCATGCTCTTGGTGAGGAAGCCGGTCGCGCCGATCCGGAGCGCCTCGGTGGCCGCC
>DATAGR010000467.1:0-2667 GCA_036263575.1 Aquihabitans sp.
ACCTCGAGCACCGTGCCGCGCAGGGGCGCCAGGAGCTCGAGGCGCCACTGCTGGAAGCACGCCTCCTCGGCGGGGGCGACGATCCGGTCGTAGAGCGGTGCCAGCAACCAGGCCATGCGGCGGACGCTACGCCGATCGACCGGCGCTGTCCTGGGGCGGCGCGTCCGTCGGGCGGCTCAGTCGGTCGGCTTCCAGCCGGCGAGCACGGCGAAGCGCCAGGATCGGAACGGCGCGTCGACGTCGACCAGTCCCGCGGCTCGGAACATGTCGAGTTGGGCGTCGACCGGGGCCGGGAGGTCGATGGCCATCCGCTCGGCCGCGGCGGCCAGGACCCCGTCGTCGGCGCCGAGGGCTCGCACGTGGGCGTCCCAGCGCTCGCGGTAGCGGGCGTCCATGGCCGGGGTCGGCCCGGCCACCTGCTCGGCGTTCACCAGGACCCCGCCCGGCGCCAGGCGGTCCGCCGCCCGCCGGTAGAGGTCGGCCTTGGCGGCGCCGTCGAGGTGGTGGATGGCGAGCGCGGAGGCGACGACGTCGAACGGGCCGTCGGGCAGGTCGTCGCGGAGGTCGGCGACGACCGTGCCGACGCGATCGCCGAGCGGCGCCAGCCGCTCCTCGGCGCGCTCGAGCATGCCCGGGGCCTCGTCGAGCAGGACGAACGACGCGTCGGGCAGCGCCGTGGCCAGCGCACCTGACAGCAGGCCGGTGCCGGCGCCGAGGTCAAGCACGCGCACCGCCCCGGACCGGCCCGCCGCCGCCACCTCGGCGGCCGTGCCGTAGAAGGCGTCGAAGCACGGGACGAGGATGCGCCGCTCGGCGTCGTAGCGGTCGACCCACCGGTCGAACCACGCCCGGGCATCGGTGTCGGCAGGGCCGTCGTCGCTCACGACGGCGACGGTACGACCTGTGGCGGGCCCGCCACCGACGCGATTCGGCACCAAGGCCGGCACCCGAGGGTGCACATCGATCACCCCTTCGCCCAGTTGACCCTCGGTGTGACGTCCGTCATGCTTCGTCGGCCGGTGCAACGCCGGCCCGTCCCCCCAGGAGAAGGATCCATCGACGCCACCCGTCGCACCCACCCGGTCGCCTCGCGCACGAACGAGCGCCCCATCGCCGCCCGGCCCGCCGCCGCCCTGCTGGCCCTCCTGGCCACGGTCGCCCTGCTGTTCGGCGCGACCACGCCGGCCTCGGCCCACACCGCCAACCGCACCAAGGTCGTGCTCTTCATCCACGGGTACAACGCGACCTCGAACAGCACCGACTGCGGGGCCACGTTCAACCGCATGATCGGCCAGCTGCGCAACGAGGGCTTCACCGGCTCGATGGTGCGGGTCGGCTTCTACTCGGGCGACGTCAACTGCGACGTCAACCTGCGCTCCTACGGGTCCTTCTCCGACAGCTCCTCGTGGAAGTCGATCAGCAAGGCGTTCTCCACCTACGTGTACAACACGTACACGTCGCGGGGGATCGCCGTGGACGTCGTCGGCTACTCCATGGGCGGGCTCATCGCCCGGGGCGGCGTGTACGGCGCCCAGAAGGGCGAGACCGGGTTCGCCCCGCCGATCGACGTCGAGGACGTCGTCACCCTGGGCACCCCGCACCAGGGCGCCGCCTGGTACACCAACCTCTGCCTCTGGGGCCAGTGCTCGTCGCTGAAGCCGGGCGCCACCGACATCAACTGGGTGAACCAGAACGGCAACCCGCAGGGTCGCTACGGCACCGACTGGACCAACATCGGGTCCAACGGCGACGCCGTGGTGTCGCCGTCGTCGGCCACGTCGATGTCGATCGCCAGCACGGCGAAGGTCGTCTACAGCAGCATCCCGCACACCGGGTCGGGCAACTACATGGGGAACACCACCTCCACGAGCCGCACCGGCCTCGGGCTGGCCGACCTCCTGCGCTAGGAGACCTCACGGTCGCCGCCGTCCCGGTCGTCGACACCGGGACGGCGGCGGTGCCGCCGGTTACGTTCGGGCCATGGCGACCGACGCGACCACCGTCGAGGCGAGCGGGCGCGAGGTCCGCATCACCAGCCCCGCCAAGGTCTTCTTCAAGACGCGGGGCGAGACCAAGCTGGACCTGGTCCGGTACTACCTCGCCGTCGAGGGCCCGCTGCTCGCCACCATGGGCGGACGGCCCACGATGCTCCAGCGCTTCCCGGACGGCGCCCACGGCAAGTCCTTCTTCCAGAAGCGGGTGCCGGCCGGGACGCCCGCGTGGCTGCAGACCACCGAGGTGTCCACGCCCAACGGGACCTCCAGCAACGCGCTGGTGGTGGCCGACCTCGCCCACCTGCTCTGGGCCGTGAACATCGGGTGCCTCGGCTTCCACCCCTGGCCCTACCGGGCCAATCGCCCCGAGGTCACCGACGAGCTGCGCATCGACCTCGACCCGTCGCCCGGCGTCACCTTCGACATGGTGCGCGAGGCCGCCGGCGAGACCCGGACCCTCCTCCAGGACGAGGGCATCACGTCGTACGTGAAGACCACCGGCAACCGTGGCCTCCACGTCTACGTGCGGGTGGGGGGCGAGCACGACTCCTACGCCGTGCGCGCCGCCGCCGTGGCCGTCGCGCGCGAGCTCGAGCGCCGCCGCCCCGAGCTCATCACCGCGCAGTGGTGGAAGGAGGAGCGGGGCGAGCGGGTCTTCGTCGACTACAACCAG
>DATAGR010000468.1:0-2424 GCA_036263575.1 Aquihabitans sp.
CTTCGTGCTCATCGGGCAGGCCGGCGGCACCTATGAGCTGGCGGCCCTCGCCGCTGATCCGCCGAGCGGGACGACCGTCGAGGTCGGCCTGCTGCTCGTCCTGGTCGGGGCGTTCACCAAGTCCGCGCAGTTCCCGTTCTCGGCGTGGCTGCCGGGCGCCATGGTGGCGCCCACCCCGGTGAGCGCGTTCCTGCACTCGGCGACCATGGTCAAGGCCGGCGTGTACCTCATCGCCCGCCTCGCCCCCGTCTTCGCCGACCAGGGTGCGTGGCGCCCGGTGGTGCTCACCGTCGGGCTCGTCACGATGATCACCGGCGGCTGGCGCGCCCTGCGGCAGTACGACCTGAAGCGGATCCTCGCCTACGGCACGGTGAGCCAGCTCGGCTTCCTCGTGGTGCTCTTCGGTGCCGGCGTGCCGGAGGCGACCGCCGCAGGCGTCACCCTGTTGCTCGCGCACGCCATCTTCAAGGCCGGCCTGTTCCTGGTCGTGGGGATCATCGACCACCAGGCCCACTCGCGCGACATCCGCGCCCTCGGGCGGTACGGCCCGGGGTGGGCCGGGCCCCGGCTGGTGGCGATCGCCTGCGGCGCGTCCATGGCGGGGGTGCCCCTGCTGTTCGGGTTCGTGGCCAAGGAGGCGGCCTACGAGTCATGGGTCCACGGCGAGCTCGCCGGGAGCGGCGTCGTCCTGGCCGGCCTGGTCGTCGGCTCCATCCTGACGTTCGCCTACACCGCCCGCCTGCTGCTCGGTGCCTTCCGCCCGGGTCCGGCCACCGAGCGGGTGCAGCCCGGCGGGCCCGAGGCCTGCGCCCCGCCACCGGCGCCCGCGCTCGCGTTCTGGTTGCCGGCCGCGGTGCTGGGCGGGCTGACGGTGCTCCTTGGCGTCCTGCCGGGGTTGGCGGACGGCCTGGTCGACGCTGCGGTCACCAGCCTCGATCCCTCGGCCGAGCACGTGCACCTGAAGCTCTGGCACGGGGTCAACGCGGCCCTGCTGCTGTCGGGCCTCACCATCGCCGTCGGCGCGCTGCTCGTGGCGGTGGGCCCGCTCGTGGCCCGCGCCCAGGTCCTGCTGCCCCGCCCGCCCGACGGCGACGCCTCCTACCTCGGCGCCCTCAGGGGGGTGAACCGGCTGGCCGACCGCACCACCGGCACGGTGCAGTCCGGGTCGCTGCCGGTGTACATCGGCGTGATCCTCGCCACCGCCGTCGCCGTCCCCGGGTACGCCCTGCTGCTCGCGCCGACCCCCGAGGCGCCGCCGCTCGCGTCCGGTCCCGGCGACTGGGCGGCGGCGGGGCTCATCGTCGCCGGTGGCATCGCCGCCGCGGTGCTGCGCGAGCGCATGGCCGCCGTGCTGTGCCTCGGCGCCGTGGGCTACGGCATGGCGCTGGTCTTCGTCCTGCAGGGGGCGCCCGACCTCGCGCTGACCCAGGTGTGCGTCGACACCATCGGCGCCGTCATCTTCGTGCTGGTGCTCCGCCACCTGCCCAGCCGCTTCGCCGAGCGACCGACGGCCATCGGCCGCACCCTCCGCCTCGCCGTCTCGGCGGGGGTCGGGATCTTCGTGTTCGCGTTCATCCTCGTGTCCGGCGACGTCCGGGTGGAGCCGCCGGTCTCCGAGGCGTTCGTCGAGCGCTCGTTGGACGAGGGCGGTGGCCGCAACGTCGTGAACGTGGTCCTGGTCGACATCCGCGGCTTCGACACGATGGGCGAGATCACCGTGCTGGCGGTGGCGGCCATGGGCGTCTACGGCCTGGCCCGCCTGTCGCGCCAGGAGGGTCGTGAGGTCCGTTCGTTCGCGCCGACGAAACGTCGGGGACGGCGGGACGGCGACGGCGACGGAGGTGGCCCCCAGCCATCGCCCGCCGGCGCGGTGGCGGCGAACCGGGGGGAGGCGCCGTGAGGCGGTCGTTGATCCTCGACGTGGTCGTGCGCCTCGTCTTCCACTCCGCGCTCCTGCTCGGCCTCTTCCTGCTCTTCACCGGCCACAACCGACCCGGGGGCGGCTTCGTCGGCGGGCTGGTGGCGGGGGCGGCCCTCGCCCTCCGGTACGTGGCGGGCGGCATCGACGAGGTGCGCGACGCCGCGCCGGTCCGACCGTGGACCCTCATGGGCACCGGCCTGGTGATCGCGACGGGCACGGCGATCGTGCCGCTGCTCGGGGGGAACGACCTGCTCGACCACGGCAAGGCCGACATCGACCTCGGGTTCCTGGGCGTGGCCCACGCCTCGACCTCGCTGGCCTTCGACATCGGCGTCGCCCTCGTCGTCGTCGGCATGGTGCTGATGCTGCTCGTCGCGTTCGGCGAGCGGCTGCCGACCTTCGGCACCCCGTGGCAGCGGCAGCGGCGGTCGTCGCCGTGAGCCTCGTCCTGGCGGCCGCCACCGCCCTCCTCTTCTCGCTCGGCACCTGGCTCCTGATGCAAC
>DATAGR010000469.1:0-4308 GCA_036263575.1 Aquihabitans sp.
CCTCGGGGTACCTCTTCATGGGGCGGGGAGCGGGGAACCTATCCGCTCCGGGCGCGAGTTCCCCACCTCGCGGGGTGGCTGTCGCGCGCGCCGCCGCCTCGGGCCGGCGCGCTCGGCCCTCAGCGGGGGCGATCGCCGACCGGCGGGTCCACCAGCGCCTGCAGCACCAGCGGCTTGAGCTGGCTGCGGATGGGCCACGTGGACGACGGCAGGAGCTGGGTGAGGAACACGCCCGTGACGTCCTCCACCGGGTCGACCCAGAACGCGGTGCTCGCCGCGCCGCCCCACGAGTACTCGCCCTCGGACGCCAGCACCCGGTTCTTGACGGGGTCCTGGGTCACGGCGAAGCCGAGCCCGAAGCCCACGCCGTCGTAGGTCGTCTCGGCGAAGAGCTGGCGCCCGAACGCCTCGAGGTCGGCGCCGCCCGGGAGGTGGTTGCGGGTCATGTACCGCAGGGTGCGGGCCGAGAGCAGGCGCACGCCGTCGAGCATGCCGTCGCCACGGAGCAGCTCGGCGAAGCGGAGGTAGTCGGCGGCGGTCGACACCAGGCCGCCGCCGCCGGAGAGGAAGCTCGGCACCGTGCGGGAGACGGGACCGAGCTCGTCGAAGCGCACCGCCCGCTTGTCCTCGCCCGGCACGTAGAGGCCGGCGAGGCGGTGGCGCTGGTCCTCCGGCAGCCCGAAGCCGGTCTCGTGCATGCCGAGCGGCTCGAAGATCCGCTCGGCGAAGAAGCGGTCGAGCGACTGCCCCGACAGCACCTCGACGAGCCGGCCGAGCACGTCGGTGGCCACCGAGTAGTTCCACTCCGTGCCGGGCTGGAACAGCAGCGGGAGCGACGCCCACGTCTCGCACGCCTCGGCCAGGGTCACGCCCTTCGGCGCGCCGAGGTCGTAGCCGTGGTCTCGGTAGGCGGCGTCGACCGGGTGGGCCCGGTGGAAGCCGTAGGTGAGCCCGGCGGTGTGGGTCAGCAGGTGCCACACCCGGATCGGCTCGGTGGCCGCCTCGGTCTCCATCTGGTCGGCGCCGCCGCCGGTGTAGACGCGGAGGTCGGCGAACTCGGGCAGCCAGGTGGCGATGGGGTCCTTCAGCGAGAAGGCGCCTTCCTCGTACAGCATCATCGCCGCCACCGACGTGACCGGCTTCGTCATGGAGTAGATGCGGAAGACGGTGTCGAGCTCCACCGGCAGCCCGGCCTCGACGTCGCGGTGGCCGTAGGTGCTCACGTGGGCCACCCGGCCGTGGCGGCTGACGGCGAGCAGCCAGCCCGGGAGCCGGCCGTCGTCCACGTAGGCCCGGAAGGTCCGGTCGATGTGCGCGAGCCGTCGGGCGTCGAAGCCCACCTCGCCCGGGTCGACGTCCACCTGCAGCACCACGGCGTCCTCCTCGTGCCGGGCCGCCCGGCTCGCGACCGACGACGGTACCGGGCCGGGCGTCAGGGCGAGGCGAGCCCCACGGCGCGGGCGAGGCCGGCGACCGCGTGGTCGAAGAAGTCGTCGCCGTGGTCGATCACGTTGCGGTACTGGCCGAACAGCTCGAAGGTCACCAGCCCGAAGACCGCGGTCCACGCCACGATCCCGCGCGCCACGAGCGGCGCCGGCACGCCGGGGAACAGGTCCACCACCGCCTCGAGGTCGGTCGCCACGCCGGCCGGCAGCGGCGCGCCGTCGAGTTCAGGAGGGGCGAGGGCGCCGGCGGCCGCGGCGTCGGCGACGACGGCCGCGAACACGGCGGTGGCGCGCGTGGCCGGGGCGATGGTGTCGGCCGGCGCCTCGTAGCCGGGGACCGGGGTGCCGTACACCAGCGCGTACCGGTGGGGGTGCTCGTGGGCCCAGCCGCGCACGGCACGCGAGGCGGCCACCCAGCGGTCGAGGTGCCGGGCGCGGCCGACGGTGCCCTCGGCGGCCTCGACGGCGTCGCCCAGGCTGTCGTAGGCGTCGACGATGAGCGCCGTCAGCAGCTCGTCACGGCTGGCGAAGTACCGGTAGACGGCCGACGACGCCAGGCCCAGCTCGCGCGCCACCGCCCGCAGCGACAGGCCGGCGGCGCCCTGCTCGGCCAGGTGGCGGCCGGCGACGTCCTTGATGGACGCGGTGAGCTCGGCGCGCGCCTGTGCTCGCGAGGTGCGGGGCCCGTCCACCGGCGCATGCTCGGCGGCACCCGATCCGGTGTCAACCGAGCGCCACGCCGCCTCGCCGCCGGCGATCGCCGACGATCGTCCGGGCGGGTGAGCATGGACGAACGGGTGTTCGGGTACGGCCGATCCATGACCGATGCCAACCAGCAGCAGCTCCCGGAGATCGATCCCGACCTGCAGGGCTCGAACCTGGAGAAGGACCCCGACAACTGGACCACGGGTGACGAGCCCATGACGGGCGCCCAGGCCAGCTACCTCAAGACGCTCAGCGACCAGGCCGGTGAGGAGTTCTCGACCGACCTCACCAAGGCCGAGGCCTCGAAGCGGATCGACGAGCTCCAGGACGAGACCGGCCGGGGCCGCTAGCCCGCGACCCCGGCCCGGGGCGCCTCGCCCGCAACCCGCGGTCGGGCGTGGCAGGCTGCCGCCGATCCCGTCCCCCTGGAGGCACCCCGTGGACCGCGACGCCCTGCTCGGCCGCTTCGACCTGACCGACCGGGTGGTCGTCGTCACCGGCGGGAGCCGGGGGATCGGCCGGGCGATCGTCGAGGGGCTCGCGGGCCTCGGCGCCAAGGTGGTGGTGGCCAGCCGCAAGGCCGAGGCCTGCGAGGAGGCCGTGCGCGCCGTCGAGGCCGCCGGCGGCACGGCGCTCGCCGTGCCGACCCACGTCGGCGACCTCGACGCGCTGCGCGCCCTGGTCGAGCAGACGGTCGACGCCTTCGGCGGGGTCGACGTGGTGGTCAACAACGCGGCCAACGCGCTCACCCAGCCCATCGGCGACATCACCCCCGAGGCGTGGCAGAAGTCGACCGACGCCAACGTCCGCGCCGCGCTCTTCCTCGTGCAGGAGGCGCTGCCGCACCTCGCCGCCAGCCCCCACGCCGCGGTGATCAACGTGGTCAGCTGCGGCGTCTTCACCAGCGGGCAGGGGATGGCGATGTACCTCGCCGGCAAGAGCGCCCTGCTCGCCCTCACCCGCTCCATGGCCGCCGAGCTGGCCTCCCGCCAGATCCGGGTCAACGCCCTGGCGCCGGGCGTCATCGACACCGACATGGTGCGCAACAACCCGCCCGAGTTCCAGCGCCTGATGATCGCCGGCCAGCCCATGGGGCGGATGGGCCAGCCCGACGAGCTCGTCCCCGCCGCGCTGTTCCTGGCCAGCGACGCGTCGAGCTTCATGACCGGGCAGTGCCTCGTGGTCGACGGCGGCCAGACCACCCACTGAGCGGTCGAGGGCGCCAAGGGCGTCGGTAGGGTCGGCGGGGTGACGAGCGGCGCCGACGATCCCGAGGGCGCACCGTCGCTCCAACCGGCCCGGCCGGTCCCGTCGGCCCCGCCGGGCCCGAGCGCCACGGCGACGGCGCCCCCACCCGCCGGGCTGTGGTCCCCCGAGCGCCGCGGCCTCACCGTGGGCCTCGTCCTGACGATCACCCTGGTGGCCTTCGAGTCGCTCGCCATCGCCACGGTGATGCCGGAGGTGAAGGACGACCTCGGCGGGCTGGCGCTCTACGGCTGGGTCTTCAGCGGCTTCTTCCTCGCCAACATCCTCGGCATCGTGGTCGCCGGCCAGCTCGCCGACCGCCGGGGGCTGGCGCTGCCGTTCACCGCCGGCCTGGTGCTCTTCGCCATCGGCTTGGTGGTCGGCGGGCTCGCCGGCTCGATGCCGGTCCTGGTGGCGGGTCGGGTCGCCCAGGGCTTCGGCGCCGGCGCCATCCCGGCCGTCGCCTACGCGTCGATCGGCCGGGGGTACCCGGCCGCCCTGCGCCCGCGCATGTTCGCCACCATCTCCACCGCCTGGGTCGTGCCCGGCCTGATCGGCCCGGCCATCGCCACCGTCGTCGAGCATGCGTGGTCGTGGCGCGTCGTGTTCCTGGGGCTCCTGCCGATCACCGCCGTCGCCGGGACCATGGCCGTGCCCGCCATGCGGGCGCTGGGCACGCCGGCGGGCACCTCGGTGGCGGCGGCCGACGATCGCCGCCGCCTGGCCCGGGTCGGCCTCCTCGTCCTCGGCGTCGGTGCCGTGCTGGGCGCGGCCACCGACGCCCCGCTCGCCCTCGGCGCGGTGCTGGTGCTGCTCGGCCTGCCCCTCGCCTCGTGGGCCTTCGTCGGGCTGGTGCCGGCCGGGACGGTCCGCCTGGCCCCGGGGGTGCCGGCCACGGTCGCGGTGCGCGGCA
>DATAGR010000470.1:0-4015 GCA_036263575.1 Aquihabitans sp.
CGGGGCGGGGGCGCGACGCGTCCGGTGGACGACGGTGCTCAGAAGGTGCCGGGCGTGCCGGGCGTGCCGGGAGTGCTCGGGTTCGCACGCACCTCTTGGGCGGACTGCTTGGCCTGGCCGGCGACCTCGCTGCCGGCGTCCTTGGCCTGGCCCTGGACCTCCTGGGCGGCGCCGGCGGCGTGCTCCTTGACCTGGCCGGCGGCCTCGCTGGCCGCCTGCTTGGTCTGGTCGACGGCCTGCGTGGCTTGCTCCTTGACCGAGCCGGCGACCTCCTGGCCGATGGCCTTGGCCTCCTGTTGGAGGGGCTCCATGACCTTCTCGGCCATCTGGGTCTCCTCCTGGCTCGGCGGTGCCATCGAGCCGATGAGCATGCCGAGCCCGAAGGCCACCGCGCCGGCGGCGAGGGGGTTGCCCTGCGCCGCGTGCTTGGCGGACTCGGGCGCACCCGCCACCGCGCTGCCGAGCGAGCTGGCGGAGTCGCTGATGGTGCCGGTCACCGAGTGGGCGGTGTCCGAGGCGCTGGAAGCGGCGTTGCCGAGCGCACCACGGGTGCTCTCGGTCGCTCCGCTCAGGCGGGTGCTGGTGGTGCCGATCGCCTGCTTCGGCGTGCCCATGACCCGCTGGCCGGCCCGGCTGGTGCTCTGGCGCACCCGGTTCCACCGACGCTCCACGACCCGCCCGGGGCTGACGCGGTCACCGATCGCATCGAGGGTCGTGCTCATGTGGTCACGGGTCGCCTCGATCTCGTTCCTCAGTTCCGTTGTTCGCTCAGCCATTGCTTGTCCTCCTGGAGGGTCTCAATCGTTTGTTCGGGCTTGGGGTCGAGTTGCTTCACCTGTTCACGGCCCCGCTGGGCGAACACCGCGGCGATGATGCCGAGGACTGCGGTGACGATGAGGAAGGCGAGCCACTGCGGCATGAACACGTCGAGGATCAGGCCGAGGGTCAGGACGAGGCCGAAGCCGGCGTAGAGCCCGGCCCCGGCGGCGACGCCGAAGGCCTGCCCGGCCTTGCTGGCCTTGGAGACCTCGCCGCGCATCTCCTCCTTGGCCAGCTCCACCTCCTTCTGCATGAGGGTGGAGACGTCCCGGGTCATGTCCGAGAAGAGCTCGCCGAGCGACTTCTCGGGGAGCTTGGGGTCGATCGCCGACATCAGCTGGCCTGTCCCGGGCCGGGGCTGATGGTCGTGATGTCGTCGGCGAGGCCCGTGCCGGCGGCGCCGGGACCGGCGGCGGTGCCGGCGGCGGTGGGGAACACGCCCGGGTCCGGGGCCAGCGGGCCGGTGCCGCCGACCGCGATGGGCGACTCGATGCCGACGCCGACGCCGGGGTAGGCGAGCTCGGGCGTGGCCGGGCCACCGCCCATCGACGGGCCGCCGGTGCTCTGACCCGACGAGCTGTTGAGCTCCTTGCCGGCACGGGCCATGCGGCCGACGAGGACGCCGGCGGCGGCGGCGCCGAGCAGGAAGGCGGCGGGCCGCCGGCGGGCGAACTCGCTGACCTCCTCGGCCACGCCACGGAGGCCGAGCTCGTCGGAGCGGCCGGCGAGGTTCTCGAGGCGGTCGCCGGCCTGGCGGATGAGGTCGACCAGCGGCCCGGCCTCCTCCGTGTTGCCGTCGGCGAGGGCCCGCAGCTGCGTGGCCTTCGTGCGAGCGGCCTCCGAGGCCTTGGAGAGGCGCTGCTCGAGCTGCGACTCCAGGTCGGAGGTCGCGGTCGACATCACCTTCTGGGCCTGGCCCTTGGCCTCGCTCGTGACCGTGCCGAGCTGGCCCTTGGCGTCGGCCACGACATCCTTGGCCTGCGCGGCCGCGGTGCCGGCGACCGCCTTGGACTGCTCGGCGGCGGTGCCGGCCGTGTCAGCGGCAGCCGACTTGGCGGCCTCGGTGCTCGATGGGCTCTGCGCACCCGTCGTCATCTGATCGGACATGTCTTCTCCTCGTGGGTGAGCCGGCGGACCGTGCTCGGGGTCGGGGTCGGGGGGTGTGCGATGGGCGGGTCGGTGGGCCTACCGGCCCTGGGTGCGCTCGACCTGCCGCCACTCCTCGGCGGTGTAGCGGGGCTGGTCCTGGGACGAGCCGTCGCCCTCGCGGAGGTCGATGCGCTCGCGGGTCCGGTCGTCGTCGACCTGGTTCAGGTCCCGAGGCGGGACGACGGCACCACCGTGGCGGTCCCCACCCAGGTCGTGGTCCTCGCGATCGGGGCGGCCGTCGCGGTCCTTGCCGTCGGCCAGGTCCCGGCGGACGGCGTCGTCCTGCTGGACCCGGCGCTGGTGCTGCTCGTCCTCGCGCTCGGCCCGGGCACGGGCCTCGGCGGCGGGGCCGTAGTTGTCGTCGGCCACCCGGCGGGCGAGCTTGGTGTGCCACCGCTCGCCGAGCAGGCCGCCGAGGGCGGCGCCGGCGAGCATGGCCAGGAGCGACACGATGACGCCCGTGACGGCGACCTCGGTGACCTGGTCCATGTTGGTGGGGACGCCGATGCTGCGGAGGTTGTCCTGCACCTCGTCGTTGTCGGCGACGGCGCCGACGATGCCGCCGACCACGCCGCCCACGATCAGGCTGGCCACAGCCACGGCGATGCCGTGGAGCAGGCCGGACCGGCGGGCCATCCGCCCGGCGACGTAGCCGCCGAACAGGTAGGCGAGGAGGAGCACGAGGGCGGAGAGGAGCAGCGCCACCGCGCCGCTGCCCGTCCAGTCGTTGGTGCGGAACTCGGTGTCCGCGTCGGCGGCGTTGGCGATGGCGCCGGCGATGGACGCCAGGATCGCGAACGTGCCGTAGGCGGTGACCATGCCGGCGAGGATGCTGACGATGGAGAACCTGCTGAGACCCGCCTCACGGGCGGTCTCGAGGTGGGGTCGTTGCTTTGCCATGGTGCGCCTCCGGGGGGAAGAGGGACTGGACGTGCCCCTGCGAACTGCCCCGCCCGGGTGAAGCTCATCTCGCAATCACCTACGGGGGTGACTCGGGTCACGAGCGGTCCCCTGCCCAGGTGACGGCCGGGTTCCGAGGTCCGCCGTGCCGGGCTCGACGGGCGTCGGGGTGCTCCGTGCTGGTAGGACTCCAGGCCGCGAGGAGCGCTCGGGACGGAGGGAGGACGCTCGCCATGAGGACACCGCGCACGGTCCGCCGCCTGGTCGCGCTCGCCTTCCCCCTCGTCGCGCTGGCGCTCGGTGGCTGCCGCGTGGTGGCGCCGATCTACGACGGCGGCGCGGCCGCACCGCATCGCTATGCCGTGCTGACGCCCGACGGGTCCGACACCTACGCCGCCCGCACCACCGGCGCCGGCACGACCGTGGAGGCGCCGCCGACCAACGCCGGTGTGAACCTGCGCGCCGTGTTCTGGCCCGACGGCACCGCAAGCGTCGCCGACGGGCAGTCGTGCGCCACGTGGACGGCGCAGCTCGGCGAGGTCGTGCAGCAGGGGGCTGCCCTGCGGATCCGCGACGACGGCGGGCGCGTGCGCGCGATCACCGTGACCGGGAACATCACGTTCGCCCAGCGGGCGACCTTCAACTTCCACACCTGGGACACAGCCCGGGCCGGCGAGCTCCGGCAGTTCGGGCAGCACGTCGTCACCGGCCTGGTCCCCGGCGGCGAGGTGGTCCCCCTCCCCTGGCGGGTGTGCGCCCGGACCACCGGCGACGTCGTGGAGCTCAAGGCGTGGGACGCCGACGAGCGCGAGCCGGCGTGGGGCGACGCCCGGTGGGGCACGAAGGTCCCGATCCCGGACGGGTGGGCGGCACCAGGAGCGATCGGGTGGTTCGTGGGGCACGTGAGCCCCGGCGGGGCCGCCCGGTTCGACGACCTGCGCACGTGGCTGCTCGAGACACCGCCACCGCCGACGCCCGGCCGGCCCGGCGCCGGCACGGTCGAGGCGCTGACCACGGGCGAGCCGTTGCCGCCGCCGCTCGGCCGCCGCCCCGCCGTGGCGGCGGCGATCGGTCCCCTCGGCGCCGCAGCGGCGACCCCCGGCGCACGGGGCGGCACGGCGGGCGGCTGACCGGCTCGGGACCCGCT
>DATAGR010000471.1:0-8560 GCA_036263575.1 Aquihabitans sp.
CCCACGCCCAGCCCGGGGGCGACTTCTACGACGACGACGACCGTCGCGGCTGGCGGTTCGGCAAGCGCCGCTGAGCCCCGTCGGCCGGCCTCCGAGCGCCGGTCGAGCGCCCCTCTGGCGATCGTCGGAGGGCAGGAGGCACGGAGACCACCGGCGAACCTGACGGTGTGGTCATCCTCCTGAGCGCACTCGCGGTCGTCGTCGCAGCCATCCTCCTCATCACCTGGGTCGTCGTGCAGGGCGGCTTCGTCCTCATCTACGCGGCCATGGGGTTCGCCGTCCTGTCGATGCTCCTGCTCTGGGCGGCCAAGTGGATCGGCTCCCGACCGGAGGCCGTGCCCAGCGCGGCGCCCGCGCCCCTCCCCGAGCCCGCGCCGCGACCTGCGGTCGCCACCGAGGAGCGCTCGGCCCCGGTCGCCGCCCCGGTCGTCCACCGCGACGACGACCCCTCGCTGCCGGTGTTCCCGATCGCCGACTACGACTCGTTGTGGGTGTCGCAGATCGTGCCCCTCGTCGCCCAGCTGGACACCGACGAGCTGGCGACCGTGGAGGCGCGCGAGCGCGGCGGGCGCCACCGCGCCGCCGTGCTCGACGCCATCGCCTCGGTCCGCACGACCGCTGCGCCGGCATCGGCGTCGCCCGGCGACGACGACCTGTTCGGCGTCCCCGCCGACGCAGGGGACCACGAGCGCGCCGAGCCGGCCGGCGACGACTTCGCAGCGCTGTGGGGCGCGCCGGCTGACGGTGACGGGGCGGACGGCGGTGACGGGGCGGACGAGGGTGAGCGCCTCGCTGCCGGCGGCGACGCTGCGGCCGCCCGGCCGGCCGCCGACGACGCGCTCGACGGGCACGGGGGGCCGAGCGGACTCGTCGGCATCGCGGCCGACGGCCTCGCCGGCGACCGCGCCGGGAGCGGGCCGGCAGCAGGGGAGGAGGGCGCGGCTGCGGGCGACTCGGACCTCGCCGCTGACGACGACGACATCTGGGTGCTCGACGACCGGGAGCCGTTCGACTGGACGGCGTCGGTGCCTGCACCGGATCCGTCCGCCGTCGACCAGGACGACGAGGACGACGATGGGTCCGGCGAGGACGGGATCTCCTTCGGCCCGCCACCGGCCGCGCCGGCGGGGACCCAGGACGTCGCCGCCGACGGCTCCGACGACCCGTGGGACTGGGTGCCGGCAGGTGCCGCGCCGCCGGTGGTGCACGACGACCTGTCGGAGCTCTTCGCCGACGGGGGCGGCAGGACCGCCGCGAGCGCACACGGATCAGGCGCCGCGCCGGTCCCGAGCGACGACGCCGAGGCGGTCGCCGCCGGCGCCCCGAAGGTGCGGATGTTCCTCGGTCGTCGGCAGTCGTCGATGACCGTGCGGCAGCGCTGAGGCGGGTCTGAGGGTCTGAGGGCCTGACGGCGCGATGCAAGCCGGTGCGACACCGGTCGGGCACCTTGCCGGGTGAGGGGCGCTGTCCTACACTCCGGCACCCTCTCTGGCCCGAAAGGATCCTGATGGCCAAGGCGACCCCAGCCAAGCGTCCCCCCGCCAAGGCTGCCGCGGCGCCGCCGGCCAAGCGGACGTCCGCCGCGGGCGCCGGCGCCAAGGGCGCCGCCAAGGCGACGACGAAGGCCGCGCCGGCCAAGGCGTCGGCCGGGAAGGCCCAGGTCAAGGCCAAGAAGGCGCCGGCCGCCAAGGCGACGGCGAGCAAGGCCCAGGCCACGAAGGCCACGAGCACCTCGAAGGTCGCCAAGGCCACCAAGACCGTGGGCAAGGCACCGGCCCAGAAGAAGGCCGGCTCGACCGCCACGGCGCCCGCCACGCGGAAGAAGTCGCCGTTCTCGGCGTCGTGGCTGGCCAAGCAGGAGGAGGAGCTCCGCCGGGAGCGGGCCACCTACGTCCGCCAGGCCGACAGCCTCCAGGCCGAGGCCGACGCCCTGGTGGCCGACTTCCAGTCGAGCGACTCGCAGTTCGACGAGGACGGCGGGGAGGGCGACACCCTCAGCAGCGAGCGGGAGCGCGACCTCGCCCTCTCGGCCCAGGCCCGGGCCGCCGTCGAGGAGATCGACCACGCGCTGGCCAAGTTCGCCGAGGGCACCTACGGGATCTGCGAGGCGTCGGGGGAGCCGATCCCGAAGGAGCGCCTGGAGGCGATCCCGTGGGCCCGCGTGCAGGTCCAGTACAAGACCGGCGGCATCGGCCGCCTGTGAGCGGTCCCGCCGTGGAGGAGACCGCCGACGACGCCGCCCCGGCGCCCGATGCGTCGGCGCCGCCCGTGGTCGGCCCGCGCAAGCTCGGGCTGGTCGCGCTGGTCGGCCTCGGCGTGCTGGCGGTCGACCAGGCAACCAAGCACTGGGCGCTCAACGCCCTGCAGGACGGGCCCATCGACGTGGTCTGGACCCTGCGCTGGAACCTCCTGTACAACACCGGCACCGCGTTCAGCATGGGCAGCGGCAAGGGCCTGGGGCCGTGGATCTCCGTGCTGGCGATCGTGGTGGTCGTCGGCCTGTCCCTCGGGTTCACCAGCCGGTTCCGGTTGGGCGCGGTGGCCGCCGGGCTGATCGCCGGTGGCGCGGTGGGCAACCTCGTCGACCGGGCCTTCCGTGGCGACGCCGGGTTCCTCGGCGGCGCGGTGATCGACTTCGTCGACCTGCAGTGGTGGCCGGTCTTCAACGTCGCCGACGCCGCCATCTGCATCGGTGCCGGGCTGCTGGTGCTGGCCAGCATCCGCGCCCCCTCGTCGTGACGCCCCCGCTGTGACCGAGGTGCGCGAGGAGGTGCCGGCCGCGCTCGACGGCCAACGCATCGACCGGGTCGTGGCCATGCTCACCGGCATCAGCCGCACCGAGGCCACCGAGCTGGTGCGGGCCGGCGGCGTGGTCGTCGACGGCACCGCCGCCACCCGAGGCGCCGACCGGCTGCACGTCGGCCAGGTGGTGGCCATCGAGGTGCCAGAGCGCGCCGGCCCCGTCCACCCGGAGGCCGAGGACGGCATCGAGGTGCCCGTCGTCCACGCCGACGACCACGTGATCGTGGTCGACAAGCCGGCGGAGCTGGTCGTGCACCCGGGCGCCGGCCACGCCGGGGGCACCATGGTGAGCGGCCTGCTGGCCCGCTACCCGGAGCTCGCCGGCGTGGGCGACCCCGACCGGCCCGGCATCGTCCACCGCCTCGACCGGGGCACGTCGGGCCTGCTGATGGTGGCCCGGTCGCCGGTCGCCTACGACTCGCTGGTGGGCCAGCTCGCGGCTCGGACGGTCGACCGGCAGTACCGGGCGCTGGCGTGGGGCCACCCCGAGTCGCCGAGGGGCCTCATCGACGCGCCGATCGGCCGGTCGCCTCGGCATCCCACCAAGATGGCGGTGACGGCCGACGGCAAGGAGGCCCGCACCCGCTACGAGGTCGAGCAGCTCTTCGAGCTGCCCACCCCGACGGCGCTGGTGACCTGCCGGCTGGAGACCGGCCGCACCCACCAGATCCGCGTGCACCTGTCGGCCATCGGCCACGCCGTGGTGGGCGACGAGCGGTACCACGGCGTGCGCCAGAGCCTGCCGGCGCCCCGCCCGTTCCTCCACGCCGAGGAGCTCGGCTTCGACCACCCGGCCAGCGGCGAGCGGCTGGTGTTCCGGTCCGAGCTCCCGGCCGACCTGCGGGCGGTGCTGGCGACCGTCAGCTGACGGGGGTGGGCCACGGCGCCTCGCCACGGGCCACGGCGGCCACGTCGGCGAGGGTCTGGCCCTCGAGGAGCCGGCGCATGTGCTCGCCGACGTCGGCCCACACCGCGAGGAGCACGCACTGGCCCTCGTGGTCGCAGGCGCCGTTCTGGTGCGGCTCGCCGAAGTCGCCGACGACGATCGGCCCGTCGACCGCGCTCACGATCTGGGCGAGGGTGATCTCCTCGGGCGGCCGGGCGAGCACGTAGCCACCGCCGACGCCCCGCTTGGAGCGGACGACGCCGGCGCCCTTGAGGGCGAGGAGGATCTGCTCGAGGTAGGGCTGGGGGAGCGCGGTGCGATCGGCGATGTCGCGGACCGAGGTCGGCGTGCCGTCGGCGTGCATCGCCAGCGACAGGAGGGCCCGACACGCATAGTCACCACGGGTCGAGACCTTCACCCGGGCGAGTCTACGAGCGAGGTGCTCGGCTCCGTGGCCCCTCGGGTGGCGGCGGTCCGCGACGGCGGCGGTAGCTTGGCGGCGGATCGGTTGGAAAGGACCGCCGTGGACAAGCCCGTGCTGCCCGACTACCCCGGCGCCTGCATCGCGAACATCGTCCCCGCCCTGCTCGACGGCACCGTGGAGGCCCCCGCCTGGTTGCCGGCCGCCGCCCTGGAGGCCGACCAGGTCGTGCTCCTCGTGCTCGACGGGCTGGGCTGGGAGCAGCTCGAGGCCCGGCGCCACCTGGCGCCCACGCTCGCCGCCATGGCCGGCGGCCCCATCACCAGCGTCACGCCCACCACCACCGCCACCGCCCTGACCTCGATCGCCACCGGCCTCACGCCCGGCCAGCACGGCGTCGTCGGCTACCGCGTCGCCGTGGACCACGAGGTCCTCAACATCCTCCGCTGGACCACGCCCGACGGCGACGCCCGGCGCCGGATCGACCCCCACGAGTTCCAGCCCACCGCCGCCTTCTGCTCCCAGCGGCCGTGCATCGTCACCAAGGCCGAGTTCGTCAGCTCCGGCTTCAGCGGCGCCCACCTCTCCGAGGTCCGCTTCAACGGCTACCGCGTGCCGTCGACGCTGCGGGTCGAGGTGCGCAACGCGCTCCGCGCCGGCGAGCCCTTCGTGTACGCCTACTACGACGGCATCGACAAGGTCGCCCACGAGTACGGGCTGGCCGACCACTACGACGCCGAGCTGCAGGCGGCCGACCGCCTCGTCGCCGACCTCCTCTCCGAGCTGCCGGCCGGCACCGCCCTCGTCATCACCGCCGACCACGGCCAGGTCGACGTGGGCGACAACCTGGTCGAGCTCCACCCCGACGTGCTGGCCCAGGTGTCGTTCCAGTCGGGCGAGGGCCGGTTCCGCTGGCTGCACGCCCGGCCCGGCCGCACCGACGCGCTGCTCGAGGCCGCTCGTGCGCACCACGCCGACACCGGCTGGGTGCGCCGGCGCGAGGAGACCGTCGAGGAGGGCTGGTGGGGCGACCGGGTGACCGACGCCGCCCGGCAGCGCTTCGGCGACGTCGCCCTCGTCGCCCGTGAGCCCGTGTCGTACGTGGACGCCGCCGACACCGGTCCGTTCGAGCTGATCGGCCGCCACGGGTCGCTCACCTCGGCAGAGATGTACGTCCCCCTTCTCGTAGGAGAGCGCTGAATGTCCGACGCCCAGCCCACCGCCGCCGACGCCACGCCGGAGGTGGCGCACGGCGAGCTCGTCGCCCACGGCGAGGAGGTGGCGCCGGTCCCGGTGGAGGAGGAGCGCCGGGAGGCGGTCGAGGAGCCGGCCAAGGTCATGCGCATCGGCTCCATGATCAAGCAGCTCCTCGAGGAGGTGCGCACCGCCGAGCTCGACGAGCCGGCGCGGGACCGCCTCAAGGAGATCTACGACACGTCGGTGCAGGAGCTCGGCACGGCGCTGTCGCCCGACCTGCGCGACGAGCTGGAGCGGGTGACGATCCCGTTCGGCGAGGGCACGGGCCCGTCCGACGCGGAGCTGCGGGTCGCCCAGGCCCAGCTCGTCGGCTGGCTCGAGGGCCTCTTCCACGGCATCCAGGCCACGCTCTTCGCCCAGCAGATGGCGGCCCGCTCGCAGCTCGAGGACATGCGCCGCCAGCTCGGGCCGGGCGCCGTGCCGGGCGGTCCGGGTGGGCCCGGGGGTCCGCCGACGGCCGACGGCGGCGACGCCCGGCCCGGCACCTACCTCTGACCTGCGGCTGGCTCGCCGGCGCCGCTCGGGTGGCGCGGCGGGGGAGCGCCCGGCCGGTCCCGGTGGTACCGTCGGAAATCACAGCCGTGTAGTTCATCCACAGGTGGGGACAACCCCTGTGGAGCACCTGTGGAAGCTGCTGGAGCCCGTCGGAAGGAAGTCGCTGTGGGCGACTCGTTCACCCACCTGCACGTGCACACCGAGTACTCGATGCTCGATGGCGCGGCCCGGGTCGGCGAGGTCGTCGCCGCCGCGGCGGCCGACGGCCAGCCGGCGATCGGCATCACCGACCACGGCAACATGTACGGGATCCTGCCGTTCTACAAGGCGTGCAAGGACCATGGCATCAAGCCGATCCTCGGCACCGAGGCCTACATGGCCCACGACTCCCGGCTGGAGCGGCCCAGCCGCCGGGGCCGGGTCGACGACACCGGCGGCGACGCCGGCGGCGGCCAGAAGCTCTACTACCACCTGACCCTGCTGGCCGAGAGCTACGAGGGCTACCGCAACCTCATCCAGCTCTCGAGCCGGGCGTTCATGGAGGGCTACTACTACAAGCCCCGCCTCGACTGGGAGCTGCTCGACCAGCACAGCGAGGGCGTGATCGCCACCACCGGCTGCCTCGGCGGCCACGTGCTCCAGCACCTGCTCCGCGGCGACGACGAAGCGGCCCTCAAGGCGGCCGGGCGCCTCCAGGACATCTTCGGGCGCGACAACCTGTTCGTGGAGATCCAGGACCACGGCATCGCCGAGCAGCACCGCACCAACCCGCAGCTGTTCGACATCGCGAAGCGCATCGGCGCCCCGCTGCTCGCCACGAACGACAGCCACTACACGCACCGCCACGACGCCGTCGCCCACGACGCCCTCCTCTGCGTGCAGACCGGGTCGCTGATGAGCGACCCCGACCGCTTCAAGTTCCACGGCGACGACCACTACCTGAAGTCCGCACGGGAGATGCGCCACCTCTTCGCCGACGTCGAGGTGGCGTGCGACAACTCGCTCTGGATCGCCGAGCGCTGCGATGTCGAGATCGAGTTCGGCAAGCCGCTGCTGCCGAACTTCCCGCTCCCCGAGGGCTTCGCCGACGACGCCGAGTACCTCCGCCACCTCACGCTCGAGGGCGCCAAGAAGCGCTGGGGCCACCGGATCCCCGACGCCGCGCTGGAGCGGCTGGCCTTCGAGCTCGAGGTCATCGGGAACATGGGCTTCAGCTCGTACTTCCTGATCACCTGGGACCTCATCAAGCACGCTCGCGACATGAACATCCGCGTCGGGCCCGGCCGTGGCTCGGCCGCCGGCTGCGCCGTGGCCTACTGCCTCTGGATCACCGACCTCGACCCCATCAAGTACGACCTGCTGTTCGAGCGGTTCCTCAACCCGTCGCGCATCTCCATGCCCGACATCGACATGGACTTCGACTCCCGCTACCGGGACGAGATGATCCGCTACGCGGCCGAGCGCTACGGGCGGGACCACGTCGCCCAGATCGTCACCTTCTCCACCATCAAGGCCCGAGCGGCGGTGCGCGACGCCGCCCGCGTGCTCGGCTACCCGTACGCGGTGGGCGACAAGGTGGCCAAGGCCATGCCGCCGCTGATCATGGGCCGTGACACGCCGCTGTACGCCTGCCTCGAACCGCACGACAAGTTCGCCGACGGCTACAAGATGGCCGGCGACCTGCGGACCATGTACGCCGAGGACCCGGACCTGAAGAAGGTCATCGACGTCGCCAAGGGCCTCGAGGGCCTGCGGCGCCAGGACGGCATCCACGCCGCCGCGGTGGTGATCACCAAGGACCCGCTCACCGAGTACCTGCCCATCCAGCGCAAGCCGCTGGCCGGCCAGGACATCGAGGACGCCCCGGTGGTGACCCAGTACGAGATGGGCGGCGTCGAGGAGCTCGGCCTCCTCAAGATGGACTTCCTGGGGCTGCGGAACCTCGACGTCATCTCCGACACCATCGAGATGGTCAAGGACTTCCGCGACGTCGACCTCGACATCGACAACGTCCCGCTCGACGACGAGCAGACGCTGGAGCTGCTGTGCCGCGGTGACTCCATCGGCGTCTTCCAGCTCGAGGGCGGCGCCATGCGCACGCTCATGCGCTCGCTGGCCCCGGACTCCTTCGAGGACGTCGCCGCCCTCGTGGCGCTCTACCGACCCGGCCCGATGTCGGTGAACATGCACAACGACTACGCCGACCGCAAGAACGGTCGCAAGCCGGTGCACTACTTCCACCCGGACGCCGAGGAGCTCCTCGCCGACACCTACGGGCTGATGATCTACCAGGAGTCGGTGATGCGGGTGAGCCAGCGCTTCGCCGGCTACTCGCTCGCCGAGGCCGACAACCTCCGCAAGGCCTGCGGCAAGAAGAAGCCCGAGCTGATGGCCAAGGAGCGCGACAAGTTCGTGCAGGGCTGCACCGCCACCGGCTTCCCCGAGCTCGGTACGCCGCTGTTCGACGACATCGAGGGCTTCGCCAACTACGCCTTCAACAAGAGCCACAGCTTCGGCTACGGCCTGGTCAGCTACCAGACCGCCTACCTGAAGGCCCACTACCCGGTGGAGTACCTGGCGGCGCTGCTCACCAGCGTGAAGACGAGCCTGGAGAAGGCGGCCGTCTACCTCAACGAGTGCCGGACCATGGGCATCCAGGTCCTGGTGCCCGACGTCAACCGGTCGGCCTCCGACTTCGT
>DATAGR010000472.1:0-4219 GCA_036263575.1 Aquihabitans sp.
CACCGGTGGTGGTGGCCTGCTCGGCCCCGTCACCGGCCCCGGCGGCCTCCTCGGCACCGTCGCGCCGGGCCCGACCGTGCCGACAACGCCCACGCCGCCCACACTCACGCCGACCGTCCCCGACGCCCTTCCCGCCATCCCCGTCATCGACCTGCCGACCATCGAGGTGCCGCTGCCGGACGTCGCCGTGCCCACGGTGCCAGACGTCGTCGTGCCCCTGCCCGACGTGGTGGTGCCGACGGTGCCGATCCCGGACGTCGAGGTGCCCCTGCCCGACGTGGTGGTGCCGACGGTGCCCGACGTGGTGCCCCTGCCCGACGTGGTGGTGCCGACGGTGCCGGACATCGTGCCGCTGCCCGGCGTCGAGGTGCCGCTTCCCGACGTCGGCGTGCCGCTTCCGGACGTGCCCCTCCCGACGGTGCCCGAGGTGGTCGTGCCCGTGCCGGACGCAGTCGTACCGCTGCCGGACATCGAGGTGCCGTTGCCCGACGTGGCGCTGCCTACGGTCCCGCCGATCGCGCCCCTGCCCGATGTCGTGGTGCCGACCCCCGACGTCGCTTCGCCGCTCCCGGATGCGGGCCTGCCCCTTCCCGTCGTGGACGTGCCGACCGAGCCCGTGCCCGAGCTGCCGGTGCCGACCGAGCCGGTGCCCGACGTGGTGGCGCCGCTGCCGGAGGTCGTCCCGCCTCCAGCCGAGCCGGTCGCTGAGCTGGTGGAGCCCCTCCCGGACGTCGTCGAGCCGCCAGACGCCGAGCTGCCGACGGTGCCCGAGCTGCCGGTCGAGCCGGTGGTCGAGCCGGTCGTGTCGGAGGTCGTGGCCGAGGAGCCCGTGCCGGCACTCGACGCCACCGTGCCGACGACGCCGATGCCGGTCGAGCTAGTGCCCGACCTGGCCGCCCCGCTGACCGACGCCGCCCTGTCGGCCCTGCGCTAGCGGGGCCGGTCGAGCAAGACCGGGATCGGCACCGGCTCCGAGGTCAGTTCTGCGCCGTCACGGTCGACAACTGACCTCTGCGTAGGCGCGGCTCGCCGACCGAGGGCAGCGGTGCGTCGTGGCAGTACAGTGACCTCGCTTATCCGGCAGCGACCGAGGGCAGTTGTGTGCCGTGAGCGCCCACTACTGACCCCACCTCGGCCGTCGACCTGCCAGCCCGGCGGAACACGGGCAGTTGTGTGCCTTGAGCGCGCACTACTGACCCCACCTCTCGGCGGGAGCGACCGCCGTCGGGGCCGGCGACGACGGTGACCTGCGGCTCCTGACCGCTCCTCCGCGAGCGACCTCGACCGCTCGCCGAGACGGCGCGCGATGGGGTCGTTCGGCCCATGGAGGCTCCCCGAAACCAGCGAGCCGCGGTCGTACGATCGCGAGCGATGCCTCCTGAACCTGCCGACCGCAACGCGCTCGATCCCGATGCCATCTCCGGTCACGCCTTCACGAGGGCGCGCAAGGGCTACGAGGTCGACGAGGTCCGCGCCTTCCTGGTGAACATCGGCTCGCGGGTGCGCGAGGCGCAGCAGCACTTCGACGACCTGCAGCGTCGGGTGACCGAGCTCGAGCGGCGCGCCGTCGACCCCAAGGACCTCGACGAGGACGCCGTCACCCAGCTCCTCGGCGAGGAGACGGCGCGGGTGCTCGACACGGCCCGCAAGGCCGCCAACGAGATCCGGGCCAAGGCCGAGGAGCAGGCCAACACCACCGTCGCCGCTGCCGACGAGCAGGCCACCGCCACCCGGGACTCGGCCGACGCGTACGCCCAGGAGGTGCGGGCCGCGGTCGACCAGGAGGCCACCACCATCCGCACCGCGGCCGACCGCTACGCGCAGGAGCTGCGGGAGACGGCCGACACCGAGACGACGGCGCTGCGCAGCGGAGCCGACACCTACGCCGCCGAGATCCGCGCCGAGGCCGACGCCGACGTCGCCGAGCAGCGGGCCACCGCCGAGGCCGACGTCACCCGCATGCGGGCCGAGTCCGAGAGCGTGCTGGCCGACCGCACCGCGGAGGCCGAGCTGGCCGCCGGCGGCATCCGAGCCGACGCCGACACCTACAGCAGCCGGGTCCGAGAGGACGCCGACCGCTACGCCGAGGCCACCCGGACGGCGGCCGACTCGTACCGGGCCGACGTGCAGGGCGCGGCCGATGCCTACCGCGACACGGCCACGACCGACGGCGACCGCATCCGCAGCGAGGCCCTCGCCGACGCCGAGGCCACCCGGGCCGGCGCCGACGCCGATGCCGTCTCCCGCCGCCAGGCCGCCGAGGCCGAGGTGGAGGCGATCATCGCCGACGCCCGCGAGCAGGGCCGCCAGATGGTGCAGGAGGCGCGGGACTACCGCGAGCGGGTCATCGCCGACCTTGCCGACCGCCGCCGGGCCGCCCGCACCCAGCTCGAGCAGCTGGCCGCCACGCGCGACTCGCTGGCCGTCACCCTGAGCGACGTCGCCTCCCGCATCGAGTCGTCGCACCGCGCCCTCCAGGAGGCCGTGCTCGACCCCCGCCAGATCGGCGAGCCGGCCCAGGACCGCCGGGCCCTCGGGTCGTCGGGCACCACCGGCACGTCGGTGGGCGTCGGCGAGCTGGGCGAGGCGGCGCCGGCGCCGGACGAGGACCCCGACGGCAACCTCGAGGCCGAGGCCACCGGCGACCTCCAGCCCCCCGCCACCCCCGAGGGCGACGACGACCCCGACGACGACCCCGACGGCGGCGGTCCCCGGACGAACGACCCGAGCGACGTGACCGAGGGCCTGGAGACGGTCGGCGAGGTCACCGACGCCGAGCCGGCCGACACGGCCGATGACGAGGCGGCCGACGACGAGGCGAATCCTGTCGATCGTGCAGCGCAGGGGTCGACGATCGACGGGAGTTCCGAGGCCGAGGGCGGCGACGCCGAGGTCGACCACGAGGCGGCCGTCGCCGTGGTGGAGGACGAGGCGCCCGAGACGGAGGCCACGGAGCAGGCGAGCGCCGCCGACACGCCGTCGGCCGACGACATCTTCGCCCGGCTCCGCGCCGAGCGGGCCGACGCGCCGCCCGAGGAGACCGGGACTGCCGATCTCGAGGCCGCCGCCATCGCCGAGGAGGCCGCCGAGCCGACCGGGGCGACCGACGAGGCCGGCGAGCCAGCCGGCGCCGAAGGCGACAGCGAGAGCCCCGACGAGAGCGACAGCGACGAGGACGAGGACGAGGACCGCGATCCCGACGTCGACCTGCTGGACCGGCGTGACGCCACCACCGACGAGCTGGAGCGCCAGCTGGCCCGCCGGCTCAAGCGGGTCCTGTCCGACGAGCAGAACGAGGCCCTCGACCTGCTGCGCCGCACGAAGGGCACGCCGTCGGCCGCCGAGGTGCTGCCCAGCGAGGCCGACCACCTGAAGCGGTACACGTCGGCCGCCCTCGAGGACCTCACCGCCGCCGAGCGGGCCGGGGCGGCGTTCTTCGGCAAGGCGCCGCGGCGCAAGGCCGACGTGCGCGACGTCGCCAACGAGTTCGCCGCCGAGATGGTGCGCCAGATCCGTGGCCGGCTGGAGCGGGCGTTCGACGACGGCGGCGACGAGCAGGAGGTGGGGGAGCGGATCCGGGCCTGCTACCGGGAGTGGAAGACCCAGCGCATCGCCGAGACGGCCCGCCACTACGTGGTGGTGGCGTTCTCCCGTGGCGTGGTGGAGGCGGCGCCCGACGGCACCGACTTCCGCTGGCTGGTCGACGACGACGGCCCGTGCCCCGATTGCGACGACAACGCACTGGCCGGCGGCAACCCCAAGGGCGAGCCGTTCCCCACCGGCGACCTGTGCCCGCCGGCCCACCCGGGCTGCCGCTGCCTCGCGGTCCCCGTCCAGGCTGCCTGAGCCGGCACCGCGCCGTTCGCCCGAACGGGCCACCGCTTCGCCGCCTGGGCGACATGGGGGTTCTGGTGCGCACCGGTAGAGTCCCCGGGCATGCGACCGCAGCCGGACCTGCCCCGACGGCCGTCGCGTCGTAATCGCAAGGCCCGGCGGGGGCCGCGCCTGGCCGGCCGGGGCCGTGCCGTGCTGGGCATCGTCCTTGGCGCAGCGTTCGTGCTGCTCATCTCCCTGCGGGGGATCGCGTCCTTCTACACCGACTACCTGTGGTTCCAGTCGCTGGAGCTGGGCTCGGTGTGGGGCACGGTGCTGGGGTCGAAGTTCACCCTCACGCTGATCGGCACGGTGGCGTTCCTCGCCCTCGCCCTCGGCAACATGG
>DATAGR010000473.1:0-3341 GCA_036263575.1 Aquihabitans sp.
GCCCTTGGTGCCGCGGCCGGCGGTCTTGCCGCCCTTGCCGCCGATGCCGCGCCCAACGCGCTTGGCGGCGCGGTTCGAGCCGGCCGCGGGCTGCAGGTCGTGGACCTTCATCAGGCTTCGCCTCCTTCGGCGGTCACCGTCTCGACGGTGACCAGGTGGGGCACCCGGGCGATCATGCCGCGGATCTCCGGGCGATCAGGGAGGGTGTTCGTCTTGCCGATGCGGCCGAGGCCGAGGGCGCGGATGGTGCCGCGCTGCTTCGGCTTGGCGCCGATCGTGGACTTCGTCTGGGTGACCTTCAGGTCGGCCATGGTCACTTCACCTCGTCGACGACCAGCGGGCCGCGCTGGCTCTCGTTGTAGGCGTCGAGCAGGCCCTTGGGCACGAACTCCTCGGGCGAGAGGCCGCGCAGGCGGGCGATCTCGTCGGGGCGCTTGAGCCCCCGGAGGCCCTCGATGGTGGCCCGGGCGACGTTGATGTGGTTGGCGGAGCCGAGCGACTTGCAGAGCACGTCGTGGATCCCGGCCTCCTCGAGGATGGCGCGGGCGGCACCGCCGGCGATGACGCCGGTGCCGGGGGCGGCGGGCTTGAGCATCACCCGGCCGGCGCCCATGACGCCGATCGTGGGGTGGGTGATGGTCGAGCCGGCGAGCGGCACGGCGAAGAGGTTCTTGCGGGCCTCCTCGGTGCCCTTCTGGATGGCGAGGGGCACCTCCTTGGCCTTGCCGTAGCCGAGGCCGACGCGGCCGGCGCCGTCGCCGATCACCACGAGGGCGGTGAACGAGAAGCGACGGCCGCCCTTGACCACCTTGGCGACGCGGTTGATGTTGATGACCCGCGACTCGCGCAGCTGGGCGTCGTTGTTGTTGTTCGGTGCCATCAGAACTCCAGTCCGGCCTTGCGGGCGGCATCGGCGAGCGCCGCGATGCGGCCGTGGTAGAGGTTGCCGCCGCGGTCGAACACGACGGTGGTGACCCCGGCGTCGCGCGCCCGGGTGGCGAGCAGCTCGCCGACCTTGGCGGCGGCGTCGACGTTGCCCCCGGGGCCGTCGAGCGCAGGCTCGGTGGTCGAGGCCGCGGCCAGCGTGTGACCGGCCCGGTCGTCGATGATCTGGGCGGTGATGTGCTTGTTCGACCGGAAGACGGCCAGGCGCGGGCGCTCGGCGGTGCCCTTCACCTTCTTGCGGACGCGCCGATGGCGGCGGATCCGGGCTTCGCGGTTCTTCTTCGCACTGTCAGACATGAGGATCCTTACTTCCCGGACTTGCCGGCCTTGCGGACCACGTGCTCGCCGAGGTAGCGCACGCCCTTGCCCTTGTACGGCTCGGGCTTGCGCAGCTTGCGGATGTCGGCGGCCACCTGGCCCACGAGCTCCTTGTCGGAGCCCTTGACGGCGATGCGGTTCGGGGCCGGCACCTCGAAGGTGACGCCGGCGGGGGCGTTGACCACCACGGGGTGGCTGAAGCCGAGGGCGAGGTCGAGGCCGTCGGCGCCGCGGGCGGTGGCCCGGTAGCCGACCCCGATGATCTCGAGCTCCTTGGTGAAGCCGTCGGTGACGCCGACGACCATGTTGTTGACCAGCGAGCGCACGAGGCCGTGCATGGCACGGGTCTGGCGCTCGTCGTCGGGGCGCTCCACCACGAGCTGGTCGCCGTCCTGGCGGACCGTGATGGTGCCGGGGAGGTCGCGCTCGAGGGAGCCCTTGGGGCCCTTGACGGTGACGTGGCGGCCGGCGACGGTGACGTCGACGCCCGAGGGCACAGGGATGGGGGCTTTGCCGATTCGGGACATGTTCGCTCCTACCAGACGAAGCACAGGACCTCGCCGCCCACGTTGCGCTTGCGCGCCTCGCGGTCGGTCATGAGGCCTTGGCTGGTCGAGACGATGGCGACACCCAGGCCGCCCAGCACGCGCGGGACGTCGTGGGCGGACGAGTAGACCCGGAGGCCGGGCTTGGACACCCGGCGCAGGCCGGAGATGGTCCGGGCCCGCTCGGGCGAGTACTTCATGGTGACGGTGAGCGAGCTCCCCGGGCGGTCGCCGTTGTCGGCGACGGAGAAGTCCTCGATGTAGCCCTCCTTCTTGAGGAGCGCCGCAAGGGCCTCCTTCTTCTTGGAGGTGGGCATGCGGACCTCGTCGTGCATCGCCACGTTGGCGTTGCGGATGCGGGTCAGCATGTCGGCGATGGGATCGGTCATGGTCATGGGATCACCAGCTCGCCTTCGTGACGCCGGGGATCTCGCCCGCGTGCACCATGTCGCGCAGGCAGATCCGGCAGAGGTTGAACTTCCGGTACACCGAGTGCGGGCGACCGCACTTCTGGCACCGCGTGTAGCCCCGGACCTTGAACTTCGGCTTCCGGTTGGCCTTGTTGATGAGCGCCTTCTTGGCCATTACGAGTTCCCCTCGCGCTTGAACGGGAAGCCGAAGGCGTCGAGCAGCGCCTTGCCCTCGGCGTTGGTGCGGGCGGTGGTGACGATGGTGATGTCCATGCCACGGGTGCGGTCGATCTTGTCGTAGTCGATCTCCGGGAAGATCAGCTGCTCGGTCACGCCGAACGTGTAGTTGCCACGTCCGTCGAAGCTGTTGGCCGGCAGGCCCCGGAAGTCCCGGATGCGGGGGATGGCCAGCGCGATGAGCCGGTCCAGGAACTCCCACATGCGGTCGTTCCGCAGCGTGACCTTGGCGCCGATGGCGTTGCCCTCGCGGAGCTTGAACGAGGCGATCGACTTGCGGGCCTTGGTGATCAGCGGCTTCTGGCCGGTGATCAGCGTGAGGTCGGTGACCGCGTGCTCGAGGAGCGAGGCCTGGGCGACGGCATCGCCGACGCCCATGTTGACCACGATCTTCTCGAGGCGCGGGACCTCCATGATGTTGCCGAGCTGGAGGGACTCCTTCAGCTGGCCACGGATCTCGTCGTTGTACTTCGCCTTGAGGCGAGGCACCGAGGTGGTGGTGGCGGTGTCGGTCACGTCAGTTCCTCGCCGGTCCGCTTGCAGATGCGGATCTTCTTGCCGTCGACGAGCTTGTAGCCGACGCGGGTGGGCTTGCCGTCCTTGGGGCTGACCACCGCGACGTTGCTGATGTCGATCGGCTTGTCGATGTCGATGATGCCGCCGGCCTCGGTGGCCGAGCGGGCCTTGCGGTGGCGCTTGGCGGTGTTCACGCCCTCGACCACCACCTTGCGCTGGGACGGGAGCGCCGACTGCACGACGCCCTCCTTGCCCTTGTCCTTGCCGGACAGCACGACCACGCGGTCGCCCTTCTTGATCTTCAGACCTGCCATCACAACACCTCCGGGGCGAGTGACACGATGCGCATGAACCGCTTGTCGCGCAGCTC
>DATAGR010000474.1:0-2594 GCA_036263575.1 Aquihabitans sp.
CGGGGCGGCGACGCGTCGGGCGCCGGCATCGGCCTGCTCGTGGCCGACGAGGTGGCCCACCGACTCGGTGGCCGCTTCTCCGTGGTGCCCGGCTCGCCCACCACGCTCGAGCTGCTGCTGCCGGCTCGCACCGGCGCCTGAACGAACGCGGCGAGCGAGCCTGCCGGCGTCAGGTCGGTGGTTCCGCCGGCGCCGTCGCCGCCGTGCGGCTGGTGGCGACGGGCAAGCGGAGCTCGAAGACGGTCGGCTCGCGGCTGGCCAGCGACAGCCGGGCGCCGCTCGCCTCGGCGATGCTCTGCGCCAGCGCCAGGCCGATGCCCGAGCCGGCGCTGGTGGTCGAGCGGACGGAGCGCTCGAAGGCCCGGCCCGACATCGCCTTGTCGATGCGACCCTCGTCGGCGACCCACACGAGCACGTGATCGGTCGCCGGCCCGATGTCGACCAGCACCTCGCCCACGCCGTGGGCGAGGGCGTTCTCGAGCAGCACGTCGAGCACCTGGCGCAGCGAGCGCTCCGAGGTGGCGACCACGGCCCGGTCGGCCGTCGGCGAGAGGACCAGCGGTCGGTCGGCGTCGTCGAACAGCGAGCGCCAGCGCGCGACCGCGCCGCTGACCGCGGCGTGCACGTCGACGTCGTCCCAGCTGCCGATGCCGCCCGACCGGGCCAGCTCGAGCAGGTCGGTGACGGTCGCCGAGAGGCGGTCGACCTCCACGAGCGCGGCGCGCAGCTCCCGACCCGCCTCGTCGTCGAGGTCGGGGCGCAGGACCTGCTCCTCGATGCGGAGCCGGAGCGCGGCCAGCGGCGTGCGGAGCTGGTGGGAGGCGTTGGCCGAGAACTCCCGCTCGCGCTGCAACAGCTCGCGCACGCGGTCGCTGCTGCGCTCGAGGGCGGCGCCCAGCGCGTCGGTCTCGGCCATGCCGGTGCTCGGCGGTGGGCCGGGGTCCTCGGCGCTCACCCGCCCGGCGTAGGCGGTGAGGTCGAGGAAGGGCCGCACCAGGCGCCGGGCGAGGATCGAGGCGAGGGCCACGGCCACGATGGCGACGAGGGCGGCCGTCGCCACCACCGGGGTCAGCGCCTCCGCGACCTCGCGGTCGACCCGGTCGCCGGACAGGTCGAGGGTCAGCGTCCCGCCGTCGGGCAAGGGCCGCTCGGACGTGTGGGCGATGCCCTCGTCGCCCACACCGCCGACGCGGTGGGTCGTGCCGTCGGCCAGCACCACGGTCAGCCGCTCGCCGGGCCGGACCAGGCGGCGGAGCGAGCCTGGCGTGATCCGCTCGTCGTCGACCATGCGGCGGCCGACGGTGGTCGCCATGAGGTCGGCGGCCCGGTCGGTGACGGTGCGCTCGCGGTCGCGCACCAGCGACGCGATGACGAACGTCCGCGGCCCCGCGTAGAGGAGCATCGCGAAGATGGCCAGGCCGGCGAGGGCGGCGAGCAGCCGCCTACGCATCGTCCTCCTCGAGCCGGAAGCCGACCCCCCGGACGGCCACGATGGCCACCGGCGCCGCCGCCGTCTCGAGCTTCTGCCGGAGGCGCCCGATGGTGACGTCGAGCGTCTTGGTGGGGCCGAACCAGTGCTCGTCCCACACCTCCTCCATGAACCGCTCCCGCGTCACCACCGCACCCGGCTCCTCGGCCAGGAGGGCGAGGATGCCGAACTCCTTGGCGCTCAGCTGGAGCTCGTTCTCGCCCGCCCACGCCCGGCGGGCGGGCAGCGAGACGCTGAGCCGACCGGGGCTCGGTGCCGCCGCCTGCCCGCTGGTCGGGGTCGCAGCGGTGGCCGATGCCGGCGCGCCGTGGCGGCGCAGCAGGGCGCGGGTGCGGGCGAGGAGCTCGGCCAGGCCGAAGGGCTTGGCCAGGTAGTCGTCGGCGCCGGCGTCGAGGCCGACCACCCGGTCGAGCTCGTCGCCGCGGGCGGTCAGGATGAGGATCGGCGCCGCGAAGCCGCCGTCACGGAGGCGGCGGCACACCTCGAGCCCGTCGATGTCGGGCAGGCCCAGGTCGAGGATGACGAGGTGCGGTGCCCGGTCGCGGACCTGGTCGATCGCCGCCTCCCCGGCGGCAACGCGGCGCACGTCGTAGTCCTCGCGGGCCAACGCCCGCTGCAGGGGTGCGGCGATGCCGTCGTCGTCCTCGACGAGCAGGATCGGGGTGGGCATCGGCCACGATGCTAGGTCCTGGGCAGCGGCGCGGAGCGGTGGCGGGACCACGGGCCGAGCCGGCGGGCGACGGCCGCCACCAGCACCGATGCGGCGAGCAGGCCGGCGGCGATCGTGGCCGCCGTCCACCCGTCGGCGCTGACGCCGGGGAGCCCCCAGGCGTGCACCACGGCCACCCCCGCGACCGTGGTGCACGCGGCGCCGACGGGCAGCGACCACCCGAGGAGGTCCCCGCGCCGGACCTCCCAGGCGCCGAGCGCGGCGAGCACGGTGACGGCCACGAGCACGATGCGCAGGTACGGGGGCCGGTCGCCGCCGACCTCGCCGGCCAGCAGCACGGCGAGCGCCCCGGAGGACACGGTGGCCAGGCGCTCGAGGGCCATCAGAAGTCGAGGTCCGTCGTGCCGGTCTCGGTGGCGGTGGCGGTCGAGGTGG
>DATAGR010000475.1:0-9494 GCA_036263575.1 Aquihabitans sp.
ACCCCACCGCGTCAACCGAGCGTTACCGTGCATTTCGAGCCTCCTGGGCTTCGTGGGTGCCTTCGACAGCTCCACACTCGCCCAGGGGGCTCACCTCTTGCCGAGACTCACGTCAACAACGTCCCAGGGCACAACACCTAGTCGCCTCCGCGGGCAGCTCCGAGGGGCGGACCGCTGTGGGCACCGTCTTCGCTGGCCTCGTGCCGATCGCCGCCGCCTTCGCCACGAGCTCCAGCCTGCAGCGCTTCCGCAGCTCCTCCGGCTACCAGCGCTCGCGCTGGGACACCCACGAGGCTCGCGACACCGTGCTCATGGCGGCGAAGATCGTCGACCCCTGCATCACCATCGTGGCCCGGCCCTTCGTGATCGTTCTCGACGACCTAGATCGTTGCGGTCCCGAGTCGGTCACCGATGCCCTCGAATCGTTGCACTGCCTCAGACGCTGGTGAACGGGCGATGTTGCGGTCCTCGAGGGGCTCCTCGAGGACGCGCGACCAGTCCCGGACCGCTGAACCTCATTCGGCCTCTGCGCGAGTCGGCGTCACCGTTGCGCACACCCGAAGCAGCTGGCTAGGTTGTCCGCCGGGGTGCCGGGCGGGGGGCTCGGGCGGACGGGGGCAGGATGACGGGCGGGATGAATTCGGTGTCGGGCGCTGGCGACGTCGCGGATCGCATGCGGCGGCCGCCTGTGCGGCTGCTATGGTTCAGCGCTGCGTTCGCTGCGCTTGCTGTGTTCGCCCACGTGCCTGCCATCCGTATGGCGAACCTCGTTGGCTACGTCTCGGGGACGATCCTCACGATCTCGGCGGTGGCCGCGTTCCGCCGGGTCGAAGCCCGCGAGAGCGCGGACCCGTGGTATGCGCCGGAGCCCGGCCTCAGGTACGTCGCAGTCGCCGTACTTGTCGTCGGCCTGGCCGCCGCCGGTTGCCACATCTGGTACCTCTCAGAGGTCCGGCCGTGAGCACGCCGCGTCGCACGGCGCTGGCCATGGCCCTGGGTCTGTTGGTGGCCGTCACCCTGCCGACGCTGTCGGTGGCGGGTGCGCCCATGCAGGCGCCAGCCGACGTCAAGAGCCAGCTCCAGCCCATCAATGACTGCGTGCGGAACAACCGACGGCTCGCGGTGTCGTTCTTGATCGACGAGTCCGGAAGTCTGCGCGACACCGACCCAAGCGCAGCGCGGGTCACCGGCGTGAAGGCAGCGCTGGCCGCCCTCAACGAGATCACCGAGGGGGAAGGGCGCTCGGAGGTCCACGTCAAGCTCTGGGGATTCTCGGTGCGTGGCGACGTCCGCCAGGACTGGGCCCGCCTCGAGAACGGTTCGCTCCGGGCGCTGCAGGACGCCGCCGAGCAGTTCCGCACCCGCGACGGGGGCTTCGACACTGACTACGTGAATGCCGTCCGGGCGGCGCGCGGCGACCTCGCCGAGCAGGTGGCCGCGATGGACCCGGCCGGGGATCGCCCCGTTTGCAAGCTGCTGCTCTGGTTCACCGACGGCAAGCTCGACATCGACGACCGCAGCTCCGCCAGCACGCGAGAGATGCACGGCGATCGCAAGGAGTGGGCCCCGGAGATCGATCTCAGCCAGCCCGGGAGCGGCGATCGAGCCGCCGAGAAGGGGAGGGAGCTGATGTGCGCGCCCCAGGGTGAGATGCAGCAGCTGCGCGACGACGGCGTGTTCACCGCAGTGGTCGCGCTTGAGACCCAGATCGCTCCGCAGGATCGAGACTTCCTGATGGCCAACGCTCGCGGCGCCGCCGGGCCCCGGTCGTGCGGCGTCCCTGGCGAGAGCACGGGCCGCATGGGCGCCTACGTGTCGTCCGCCAACGTCGACGAGCTCGTCTTCGGGATCTACGGCGTGGCCAACCCGAACGAAGTCCCGCCTGGTCAGGTGGACAAGGGCACCTGTCCCAACGACCAGCCCTGCCCGCAGGGGTCGCACACCTTCGTGCTCGACGAGGGCCTGAGCCGCTTCAACCTCCTCGCCATCTCCCGCGAACCCAGCATCCGCGTCCTGGTTACGGCACCGAACGGGCAGTCGGCCGACCTAGGCCGGGGTGGTGCCGGCCAGGCTGACCTCGCTGCGGTGCGGCTCCGCTGGAGCTGGCTGTCGGAGTCGGTGGTCCTGCTCAACGGCGACCTTCCCGGCGGCGATCGCCGGTGGGCCGGCACGTGGCGCATGACGTTCGTGGATCCCACGGGTCAGCACCCAGAGGCCGTCAACCGGCTCGCGGTGTACGTCTTCGGGAACCTCGAGGCGAGGCTGGTACCGGGCACCCGCCTGCGTAAGGGGGAAGCGGGTCGGATCCAGATCCGGATCCAGAACGCGAAGGGAGAACCCCAGACGTCTCGAGCCTTCGTGCAGGGCTCGACCCTTGTGGCGTCAGTCGCAGCGGCGGGCGGCGACCCGGTGCGTCTAGAGCTCACCCCGTCCGGAGACGGCGTCTTCGAGGCCAGCTACACGCCGCCGGAGGACCTCGACGGGGTGACCCTAAACCTGCACACAGACCTGACGATCCAGACGTCGACGGGCGTCACGCTCCCCACAGTGGGTACCGACGACACGATCCCGCTTGATCCGCCGACGGGCTTCGCACCGGTGGACCTTGGCAACCTGGACGCGCTGGTCCTCGCCCCGGTGAAGAGCGCCGATGGCACCACCTCTGGTCCCCTGCGGTTCACCGGTGCACCCAACAACGACGTGTGCGTGTGGCTCACCTCGGGCCGGGCGGTACGCCGCCCCGGCGGGGTCGATGCCGTGCGGTTCCGCGCCGAGCGGGGGACATCGCAGGCGTCCTGCGTGACGGTGCCCAGGGGCGAGGGTGGCTCGCTCGACGTCACTGCCGCAGTGGCCGGCGCCGGGCGGGGGCGGGTGTCGGGTGATCTCGTCGTCGGCATGCGCAACGAGGGGAACGGCAAGGTCGTGGAGCAGCGCGTGCCGGTCCGGTTCGAGGTAGCTGTGCCGCCTGGACACGATGCCGGGCGAGCCCTGCTGCTGGTCCTGGCCGGCATCGGCCTGCCGTTGCTCGGTCTCTACCTCCTCAACTGGCGCTCGGCTCGGTTCGAGACTTTCGACACGCTGCGCACGACCAACGTCCACATCAAGGTGACGCCGACTGGCGTCGAGCGAGTGGACGGTAAGGACCGGCTCGTCGATCCGTTGGATGTGAAGCCGTTCGCCACGCCGCCGTCGCTACGCGAATTCACCGTTGGGAGCCTCGCCTTCCGGGCGCGGATGCCGCGCTTGCCATTCGGTGCCGTAACCGGCCGCGTCAGCTCCGCGCCGCGCAAGACCGTCAGCAATCGTGGCCTCCACGGCGCAGGCGACGAGGCGATCGTGGCGCTCGGCCTCGGACTCGTCTGGGTGTGTGCGGTCGACGCGGCGTCAGTCGGTGCTGCGGGTCGCGCTCCAGATGGGCCGGTCGGTCAGGAGGTTCGTGGCGAGCTTCTCGTCCTGTTCGGCAGCAACGACAGCTTCGAAGCCCAGGTGGCGCACGTCGAAGCGGACCTCCGGCGGAAGCTGCCCAACCTCCTCGGGGCCTTGGCCGCCAAGGTCGGTCCTCCGCCTACAGACCTCCCATCGCCCACCTCCGGGCCCGGCCACGGCGGGGCGAAGCGCACGATCGATATCCCCGTGGGGTCATCGACCCCCACGAGCGGGATCACCGTTTCGCTCCCGCCGGCAGGCGGCAGCGGCGGCGCCCGCCCGGTTGTCGCCGAGACGCTCAACGGCGCGAAGGGCCGCAGAGCCCGCTCGGGGCGCAAGGAGCGCAAGGAGCGTGCGGCTCCGCCACAGACGCCCCCTGCCCGGCCGGCACCCGGCGCCACACCGCCTACCACCGCTGCGACGCAGCGACCGACCACGCCGACCGTGAAGCTCCCAAAGCTTCCCGGCTCCGACTCCTGAACAAGGGAACCTCACATGCTTCGTCCCATCATCTTCGTCGGCTGCGGTGGCTCCGGTGGTAAGACCCTCCGAGTCGCGCGGCGGGCGATCCTCCGCCGCCTCGAGCGGGTCGGTTGGACCGGTGGCATGCCGGCGGCCTGGCAGTTCCTCCACATCGACGTGCCGGCCGGCCAGGAAGGGTCCGTCGACGACTTCGGCCCCTACCTGCCTGCGCAGTCCTACATGTCGCTCGTCGAGCAGGGGACGGAGTACAGCGGCGTCGACCAAGAGCTGATCCGGAAGATCGAAGCCGGCGCCGGCGACGGGAATGCAGAACTCCACGAACTCCTAGGCTGGCGCCCCAATCCACGCGACATCCACGTGCCGATCGAGAAGGGCGCCGGGCAGTACCGGGCCGTCGGCCGGATCATCTCGATCAACTCCGCTAGGGCGATCGGCAACGCCGTGCGCTCCCTCGTCAACGCCGTCAACACGAACGTCGCTCAGGAGCAGCTCCGGCAGGTCTCCGAGAAGCTCCAGTTCGGCCAGGGCAACCTGGACTCCCCGCTCATCATCCTCGTGTCGTCGCTGGCGGGCGGCACTGGTGCCGGCTGCTTCATGGACGTGGCCGACATTATCCGGGCCGAAGGTGGCGTCGCCGGTGACGACACCATGGCCGTGCTGTACACATCCGACGTGTTCCGCGATGTCCAAGGCGTGGAAGGGGTGCACGGCAACTCCCTCGCCGCCATCGCGGAGCTGCTCGCCGGTTACTGGGGTCAGGACTCGCGAGACATGCGCATCCTGCAGAAGCAGGGCGTGACTGGGACCGAGGTGACCAGGGGCGGACCGGCCTACCCGTTCCTGGTCGGTGCCGCCAACACTGCCGGGGTGTCGCTGAAGAATCAGGTCGAGGTGTACCGCGCAATCGGCGAGGGGTTGGCCATGGTCGTGGTAGCTGGCAAGGTGCAGGAAGACTTCGCGAACTTCCTCGCCGCTAATTGGACGATGCAGGCGAACGGCAACGAGGACAGCCTCGGGCTCACGCCGCGCGCGAACCGCTACGGCGCCGCGTCGTCGCTCGGCTACGCCCGCCTGGGCCTCGGCCGTGACCGGTTCCGCGATTATGCAATCCGGCGGCTCGCGCGGGACGCCGCCGAGTTCCTCAATGAGGGCTACATCGCCGCCGCCCAGGCGAACTGGCCCGACCAGCAGCTCACGCCGGTAGAGGCGCGCGAGCGCACCGTCGAGTTCCACTCGGAGGCGTTCCTGAACGCGTTGCAACTCAACGAGCGCAACCACGCCGACGCCGAGAACAACCAGATCATCGACGCCATTCGGCCCGACGCCCTGGCGGGCGAGTGGCAGCAGGTCGTGGCTACGGTGCTGAACCTTCTCGAGACGCTGCCCGCTGCGGACATCAGTGTCTGGCTGAAGCGCATCGCCGACCACTCCGAGGCGCTGCACGGACCCTACCTCAACGACGTGAGGGTGGCCCTGGCGGCGTCGGCCACCCGATGGGCCGACGAGGTCCCCGAGGTGATCGTGAGCGAGGTTGCTCGCTACGTGGCCGCCCACGGCGTCCCGGTGACGGTCGGGCTCATCGAGAACACGATCCGCGAGGTCCGCGCCGTCGCCAACGACCTGTACAGCGAGGCTGCGAGCCTCCGCGTCGAGGGTGGCAACTGGATGGGGCGCATCGGAACCTTCGCCCCGACCGGCACAAACCTGCAGGCAAGCTACCCGCAGATGCCCGACATCGTCCGCGAGGCGACCTCGCCCTGGTACTACGAGGGCGAGGCCATGGTGCGCGGGAAGGCAGCCGAGCTCATGTTGGAGCTGGCCGACGCCATCCTCACCCCACTGCTCGGCACACTGAAGGCCGCCCAGCGGAAGCTGGAGTCCGGCCTGGCACCCCGTCCCGACGGGCGTCCCTCCGATGTCCTCGGCTGGCCGCGCGGAGAGGAGGTGCCTGCGTCGTTCCTGCCCTCCAAGGTCGAGTTGCTCCTGGACGAGCCCAGCACCTACCCGGGGTGCTTCGCTGCACTCGTCGATCGCACCCTCGGCGGAGACCCTGCCGCGCGGGAACTCGGACCGCTCGTGGCGGCACGGCGCCAGGTGATCGCGGGCGGGTTCGCGTCGGCTGCCACGGACGAGGTTCCGCACGCATTGCGCCATCAGGACCGGGACTCGGGTACCGCCCGAGTCTGGCGGCCTCGCGCCGTTGGGGGCAACGGTCAGGCGAGCCAATTCGCCGCCGACTTCGACATCGACTCGCTCCTCGATCGCTCGCGCGCTTGGATCGAGCGCCCGGGCTCATTCAAGGTGCACCTGGACGAGTCCCTCGCCGACTACCTGCGGGAGACGGCGGCTGACGGCACGCCGATCGAAGATCACACCGACCGGCTGTCGGCCTTCCGAGCCAAGTTCAGTTCCGCGCTCGACCTGTCCGCCCCGTTGATCTCCATCGACCGGACGGTGTTCGGGAAGACACACCCGCTCAAGAACCTCGCCGACGTCGTTTCCGAGGTGATCGAGCCGCTTCCGTTCCCGACGGGACACCCGGCACGAGCGGTCGCCGAGGACATCCTGAAGGCTCGCCTGGCGGCGCGCGGCGAGCCGAATGCAGATGTGAGCGGCTTCTTCGTTGGCGATTCCGGTGCCGGCATCGGTTCGGTCGGAATCGTCTCCTACATCGGCATCCCGGTGCACCCCGTGGTGTTCTCGTCGGTGTTCGGGCCGATCGCCGCCAAGTTCCAGCAGGGCAGCGCAGGGTTCTGGCAGTGGCGCCGGACTCGCACGCTGACAGAGGCGATCCCGGTCAGTTCCGACGTCCGCCGCTCCATGATTCGCGGCTGGTACACAGCGCGCCTCCTCGGGATGCTCGACACCGCCGAGCGGACCGCCGCCTACCAGGTGTATGACCTCCGTGCCGGTTGGGTCCCCTTTCCGTTCCCGCTGCTCGGAAGTGTTCCGCGGAACGACGCGTTGGACCAGCTCGCTGCCGTCCTGGAGAGCATGCCGCTCGCCTTCCTCAGCTGGGGTGTTTGGGCGGAAGAGCGTCCCGTTGCCGCCTACCGGCGACTTCTGACCCTCGGCCTGGAGGATCCAGAGAACCCCGATGAGCTTGCGTACAAGGAGCCTGGCGACGAGCTCCAGGCGTGGCTCGACGGCAAGCCGCTGCCGGCGGGCTGCAGGGCCGTCGGCCCGCTCGACGGGCTCGCTCACGAGGAGAGGCCGAAGGCCACCGAGGAGTTCCTGCGCCAGCAGGTCGAGACGTACCGAGCCCTCGTGGCAGAGCCTCTCCGCGTCGAGAAGCTCACGGCCACGCGTCGGGGCCTGGAGCTGGCGCAGGAGATCGCAACGACTCTCGAAGGACTGGCCGACGCAGTGGCCACCGTCGACACCGCCGGCATCACGTTCTGATATGGGAGGGATGACGATCGTCCTTGCCGACCTGGCCGACCGTCCCGCCGCAGCGACGCTGGACTTGGCCAAGTCGTGGCGCGCAGCCGACGTACTCCGGGATGCCATCTGGGTGGACCGAGCGGGTTGGAACTTCGACAACGAGGCCGAAGGCGTCTTGGTGGACGGGCAGTCGAACGAGTCGGTGAAGGTCCAGTCGGAGCTCGCACGGCGCGACATCACCGCGCTCAGGATCGTAAGCCTCCACGTCCTAGGCGGCGAGGCGTCCAGGGCGCCGGTGGCCGGCATCGACGAGTGGCAGCATCACCGGGCGATCCGGGACCTCACGCGCGGCACGCCAGTCCGCGTCGCATGCGGCGTCATCGTCGCTGCCGCACGCGGCGTCGTGGTGCCCGACCACCTTTTCTACCCTCGCTGGGACTTCAACCACCTGGTGGTGCCGGAGGACCGGATCTCCGACGAGCAGATCCCCGAGGACGTGGTTCGCACTGAGGTCCTCGTGGGGCAGGCCCTGGCGTGCCTTGCGGTGGAGACCGGGATGCTCGCCTGGGCCGGTGATGCGGTGGCTGACCTGAACGAATTGCCGCCGCGCAACGAACCGCCCATCCAGGTAGTGCGCTCCTACATCCGCCTGATCGACGCCGGTCGCCTACTGGACAAGATCGTCGATGCCACGCTCCTCCTCGACAGCAAAGCACGGCGCTGGCCGGTGCCGTCCGGGCTCATCGACCCTCAGGTGGTCGAGGACCATGCGAAGGAGGTCGGCCGGGTGGCCGACGAGGTGGCCGCTGCCAGGGACCTGCACTTCCGTCCCTACCGCTCCCCGGGGCCGCAATCGCTCGAGCGCCTGTCGCTCTGGGAGGGCCTGAAGCTCTTCTGCAATGCCGTTCTGGAGATCCTCAGGAACGCCCCGCAGCAGTTCGTGCAGGTCATTAGCGACCGCCTAGAGAAGGGCGTCCTTGAATACCTCCAGGCGCGCACCTACGGGAGCGAATCCCGGATCGTGCTGACGCTCCGCGGGCGGGACGCGCTCAGCGAGTCTGCGGGGTCTCTGGCGTCCAGCCGTTACCAGTCGGTGCGCGACTTGGGCCTCCCCGGCACCGATGCCATTACCGCCGAGCCCGAGCTGTGGGACGACCTGCGGGTCATCGCCTGCGGCCTCACCGATGGCTCGCCCTTCCCCTCTGGAGTCGAGGCGCCTCGGGTCGGTGCCTCCCGGGCGGTGGTGCCCGAACCGGATGCGGTGGTCCCGGTCGCCGGGGAGCGCAGCGCGTTCGCTCCGAGGATGCTGCCGGCGGTCCGCCTGCGCTCGTGCGACCCCCTCGGCGCGTCGGAGCTGGAGCGCTACCTGGATGCGGTGGTGGCCGGCCGACCCCTCGACGAGGGGGGCGAGGCGACCGGCGCCGAGGCCGGGCTGACCCCCGAGACCGCTGGGCACGTGCTCGGCGACCTCCGCACGTGGATAAACGAACGCGGTCGAAGCCGATCGTTCGTCTGGCGGGTGGGCGCCCACATCGCCAACGCCGTCGGCGCCGCCTCTCGTGAGCTGGCGGACTCCCTCGTCATCATCCACGGCGAGGAGCCCGAGCTCGCAGAGTCCGAGGCGGAGCGCAAGATCCGCAAGCGCTTCCGGCGGTACCTGTTCTGGATGCTCCTCCTCCTGGTGATCGCCGTAGGCGGGACGGGCGCCGGTCAGGTCACGGGGCGCCTGACCACTGCGGTCGCCGCTGCGCTTGCCGTGACCCTCTTCGTGGTATGGCTCCTGCTGGTCGTGCGTCGCTTCATCAGGTATGCGGTGCAGATGGCCCGGTTGCAGTTCCGGCGGGCGACTGCGATTCACCAGTACTACGAGGCTTTCGCTCGCGCTCAAACGGCTGCGCTGGCGGTCACCCGGTTCAGCGCTCTCTACTGGCAGTACCTGGACTGGGCGGCGGCGCTCGGCGTCGTCATGCACGCGCCGTGGGGCTCGGCACCGGAAACTGCGGGGGACGCCTCTGTCCCCGACCTGATGCGGCCCCTGTCGTTCGTCGTGGCTGGCGCAGAAGTGTCCGACAACCGGTTCCAGCGGCGCGTGGCCGCAGCCCGCGCCCAGGTCTTGGGCGTGGGGTGGCTCGTCAGCGCTTTCGACGAGATGGTGCGGCGAATGGTCGACCGCCTGAAGGAGATCACCGACAGCCCCGAGT
>DATAGR010000476.1:0-4316 GCA_036263575.1 Aquihabitans sp.
ACGTCGCCCGTGAAGCCTCCGAGCCGCCGGTGGGCCAGGGCCACCACCGCGCCGGCCGCCACCACGAGGGCGACCACGGCGGCGAGCCCGGCCACGCCGTCGGTGGCGGTGGCCAGCGCACCGCCGGCGACGATGCCGGCCACCGCGATCGCCGGACCGGCGCGGTCGCCGAGGAACGAGCTGGCCAGGCCGCCCGGGCGGGCGTAGGGGCGGGTCAGGGCCACGAGGGCCATGGCCGAGCGGCTCGCGCACCAGAGGCCGACGACGAGCCCGAGGTCGGCCGGGCGCGACCCGAGGGCGGCGGCTCGCAGCACGAGCACGGCCGCCACCACCGCGACGGCGAACGCGCCGGCGGCGGGCTCGGCCATCACCGCGAGGCGGCGGTCCCGGTCGAGGTGGGGCAGCAGGCCGTCGGCGCTGTCGGCCAGGCCGTCGACGTGGAGCAGCCCGGTCACGGCCAGGTCGACCGCCACCACGACGGCACCGGCCAGCAGCGGCGGGAACGCCTCGCCGGCGAGCCACCACGCGCCGCCGACCACGATGCCGATGGCCGCCCCGGTGAGCGGGAACCAGCGCATCGTGCGGGCGTCCGGCGTGGCGCCGGTCCCCGCCACGGTGAGGAAGGCGAGGGCCTGGATCACGTGCCGGCCCCGTCGTCCGGTGCGGGGAGCACGAGGACCCGTCCGGCGACGACCAGGCGCACGTCGTCGGCCGCCGCCGCCACGGCCTGGTTCAGCGCGCCGAGCTCGTCGACGAACCAGCGGCCGGCTGCCGAGACGGGGTGCACGGCGAGCCCGACCTCGTCGCTCACCACGACCGTGTCGCCGTCACGCTCGGCGAGGGCCGCCACCAGCTCGGCGGTGGCCGGCGACCCCGGGTGGGCGGCGGCGACCCACGGTCCGAGGGAGTCGAGCAGCACCGGCCCGACCGTCGCCCGCAGGGTGCCGGGCAGGTCCGACCCGGCGTCCACGGTCGCCCAGCCGGAGGGACGGCGAGCCCGGTGGGCGGCGACGCGCTCGGCGAGCGACGGGTCGTCGCCGTCGAGCAGTGCGGTGGCCACGTAGGTCACCTGCTCGCCCGCCGCCCACGTCGCCACCAGCCGCTCGGCCTCGACCGACTTGCCCGACCGGGCGCCGCCGAGGACGAGCGCGACCCGACCGCTCACCGGGCGCCCGCCCGGGGTCCGTCGACCGCCCGCGCACGGGGGCCCGTGCGCCGGCGCAGCAGTGGTGGCACGTGTGCTTCGTCCTCGCGTGAGACCGGTGATCCGGTGCAGGCAGGTTTCCTGGCTCCCGGCTCGATGCCTCCCCCGGGCCTTCCCACCCCGGGGGGTCGTGGCCATGGGTGGGTTCGGCTCCCCGGTGACAGTTGCGGGACAGCCCCGGATTCCCACCGGGTTCCCTGCGCTACGGGCGGCACGGTAGCAGCAGCCCTCGGCCCCTCCCCGGCCGGCCGGCCCCCGCCGGACGGCCGCTACGGTCGGCGCCATGCCCGCCCAGGACCCGCTGCTCCTCGTCAACACCGGACACGGGAAGGGCAAGTCGTCCGCCGCCTTCGGGGTGATGGGTCGCGGCGCGATGCGAGGGTGGAGGGTCGGCGTCGTCCAGTTCGTGAAGGGCGGCAAGTGGAAGACGGGAGAGCGGAAGCTGGCCGACCAGCTGGGCATCACGTGGCACACCCTCGGCGACGGGTTCACGTGGGAGTCGACCGACCTCGACGAGACCGCGGCCAAGGGCCGCCACGCCTGGGAGGTGGCGGCCGGGATGCTGGCGTCGGGCGACTACGACCTCCTGATCCTCGACGAGGCCACCTACGCCATGAAGTACGGCTGGGTCCCGGTGGCCGACGTCGTGGCCGGGCTCCAAGACCGCTCGCGGCGGACCAACGTCGTGCTCACCGGCCGCGACTGCCCCCAGGAGGTCATCGACATCGCCGACACGGTCACGGAGATGGTGAAGGTCAAGCACGCGTACGAGCGCGGCATCAAGGCCCGCAAGGGCATCGAGTACTGACGTGATCCCGCTGCCGCCGCGCCTGGTGGTGGCTGGCACCCACTCGGGCGTGGGGAAGACGTCGGTCGCCACCGGCCTGGCGGCCGCGCTCGTCCGGGCCGGGCACCGGGTGGCCACCGCCAAGGTGGGCCCCGACTTCATCGACCCCGGGTACCACGCGGTCGCCACCGACCGACCCGGCCGCAACCTCGACGCGTGGCTCGGCGGGGCCGGGTCGGTCGCCTCGCTCGCCGCCCGTGCCGCGGCCGGTGCCGACGTGCTGGTGGTCGAGGGCGTCATGGGCCTCTTCGACGGGGCCGCATCGGCCGTGCCCGGCGCCGTCGACCCCGAGCGCGACGACGCGTCCTCCGCCCATGTGGCCCGGCTGATCGACGCACCGGTCGTGCTGGTGGTCGACGCCGCCTCCATGAGCCGGTCCGTCGCCGCCGTCGTGCACGGCTTCCGCACGCTCGACCCCGACGTGCGGGTGGCGGGCGTGATCCTCAACCGGGTCGGCAGCGACGGCCACGAGCGCCTGCTGTGCGACGCGCTGGCACCCTCGGGCGTGCCCGTCCTCGGCGTGCTCCGCCGGGACGACGCCTTCGCCTGGCGCGACCGCCACCTCGGCCTGGTGCCGGTGGTCGAGCAGCGAGCCGAGGTGGCGGCGTCGGTCGACCGGCTCGCCGTCGCGGTGGCCGCCGGCTGCGACCTGGAGGCGATCGTGGCCCTCGCCGCGAGCGCGCCGGACGAGGTGGCGGGCGAGCCGGTGCGCGCCGCCCGGCGGGTCGTCGGCGACGATGGCCCGGTGCGCGTCGCGGTGGCCGGTGGGCCCGCGTTCAGCTTCAGCTACCCCGACAACGTCGAGCGGCTGGAGGAGGTCGGCGCCGAGGTGGTCCCGTTCGACCCGCTCACGGCGCCGGCCCTGCCCGCCGACGTCGCCGGCCTGGTCGTCGGCGGTGGCTTCCCCGAGGTGTTCGGCGCCGCGCTGGCCGAGAACCGGCCGCTGCTGGCCGACGTCGCCGCCCGGGTCGGCGCCGGGCTCACCACGTGGGCCGAGTGCGGCGGCCTGCTCTGGTTGGTCCGCTCGCTCGACGGCCACCCCATGGCGGGGGCGCTCGACGCCGACGGCGCCATGACCGACTCGCTCACGCTCGGCTACCGCACGGCGACCACCGTGGTCGACAGCCCCGTCGGCCCGGCCGGCACCGAGTTGCGCGGCCACGAGTTCCACTACTCGACCGTGACGCCGCCCGGTGCCGCGCTGCGCCTCGTCGGCCGCTTCGGCGAGGGCCACGCCGGCCACGCCACCCCGTCGCTGCTGGCCAGCTACCTCCACGTGCACCTCGGCGCCGACCCGGCCCCCGCCGAGGCCTTCGTCGCCCGCTGCGCCGCCGACCGTCGATGAGGTCCGACCGCCGATGAGCCCTGCGGAGTGCGGACAGCGTGGGGAGCGCTGGAACGGCCCCGGTGCCGACTCCTGGATCGAGCGCCACCTCGTGCTGAGCATGGTCCTGCTCGGCGTCGCCATCATGGGCGCCCGCATCGCGCTGAACGGCTTCCGGCCGGAGGACTGGTTGCTGCTGGGCGTCCTGGCCGGGTTCGTCGCCTTTGCCATCGTCGTGCAGGTCCAGCGAGGCCGAGGCATCCGCTGATCGGCGGTCGCCGGGGGCGGCTCGGAAGGTCTGCCGTTTGCCAACGTCGGAGCGACAAGGCGCCGGTGGGACGTGAGCGCCCGGCTCGGTTGTCGCTGTGACGTTGGCGCACGCGGTGCCGGCGCGCCCCTGCGCTCCCCGCCCTCGCCCGGGCGACCGTCGGGTTGCCGGGCCGGGAAGGGGTGGGGGTACCGTCGGCGGCCCCGGCCGGCCAGGAAGGGCCCCTCGTGTTCCTCGTCGTCAGCAACAACGACCTCGACCTGCTCGCGCTGCGGGCCGCGGTCGACGAGCTGCCCGACGGGTGCGGCCCGGTGCGGGCCCACGGCGGGGTGGGCCTCGACCCCGACGGCGACGTCCCCGACCTCGCCGGCGTGCGGGTCGTGCTGGTGCGGCTGCTGAAGGGCCGCGCCGGCTGGGAGCGGCCGTTCGGCGAGCTGGTCGAGCGGTGCCGGGCCGAGGGGATCGCGCTCGTGGCGACCGGCGGCGAGGCCGGGCTCGACGCCGACCTCGCCGCGGCGTCCACCGTCCCCGCCGGCACCGTCGCCCAGGCCCACGAGTACTGGACCCGCGGCGGCCCGGCGAACCTGGCCAACCTGCTCCGGTTCCTGGCCGACACCGTGCTCCTCGAGGGCTTCGGCTTCGAGCCGCCGCAGGACATCCCCGCCGTCGGGGT